>JANLTD010000657.1:0-1776 GCA_031362765.1 Acidobacteriota bacterium
AAGGCAAGGTGACGGCACCAATGCCGACGATTGTATTGATTGGTCGCGGCTCGCGCGGGCGACGCATCTGAGTACGCAGTTCCTTGATAACGTCGTTGATGCGGGACATTTTCCGCTGCCCGAAATTGATGATGTGGTCAAACGCACCCGTCCGGTCGGACTCGGTATTATGGGTTTCGCCGATCTTTGTCTGGCGCTCAAAGTGACCTACGGCTACCAGGATTCGATCGAGCTGATCGAAAAAGTGATGGGCTTTATCCGCCGTGAAGCATGGATGGCTTCATTACGGATCGGTGCGGAAAAAGGTGTGTTTCCTGAATTTGAAGCAAACCGCGAAGATTATGCGCGCTTTTTGTATGAGGAGATCGGCATTCCGCGCGATATGCCGCTGACGCCGCGCAATTATGAAGTGACGACGATCGCACCGACCGGGACGATCTCGCTCGTTGCCGAAACATCTTCGGGCATTGAACCCAATTTCTCGTGGGCGTATGTCCGCCGCGATACGCTCGGGGAGCGGCATTATGTTCACACTTTGGCGGCCGAAGCTTTGGGCATCGAAGTTGACCAGACCAGTGAAGAATCAATCAGAACGGCGGCAAATTATGTCGTCGAACATCTGGACGAATTGCCGCCATATTTCATTTCGGCGATGGATATTACATCGCATCAGCACGTCAGGGTTTTGGCGGCGGCACAAAAGCACACCGACAATTCGATCTCGAAAACCTGCAACGGTTCAAATGATGATACGGTTGAATCGGTTGACCAGCTGTATCGAATGGCGAAAGATCTGGGGTGTAAAGCGGTCAGCTATTACCGCGACGGAAGCCGTGAAGGACAGGTTTTGACCTCAATGAAAGCAGACGTAAAGAAGGCCGATGCGGAAATTCACCGATCGGAAGACGCGATCGGGCAAGATAAGGAATTTGTCGTCGTTGAAAAAGAAAAAGAAATATCGAAACATATCGAACGACCGCGTGAACTACAGGGTTCGACCTGGCGGATCCCGTTTGACGGCGTCAATCTTTATGTGACGGTCAATCATAACGGCGAACGCGTATTGGAAGTTTTCGCGACCGGACCGATCTCGGAAGGCGTCGGACTTCTGGCTTCGCGAATGCTGCGCGGAAGTTTTGATGTCAAAGAGGTTGCGCGTAGTTTGAATAAAGTGACGGGAACACACGCGGTTTGGTTTAACGAACGATTACTGACGTCTCCCGAACAAGCGATCGCCGAGTGTTTGCAGTTGATTGACCGGCGATTGAAAAATCTCCCGGGTTCGGAACGTCAGATGAGCAAAATGGCGGCGGAAAAAGTTGAGGTTGTCGCTTATTCAGAAACAAAGATGTCGAATCTGATCAGCGATTGCCCGGAATGCAGAGGTCAGCTCGAACACGCTTCGGGCTGTGATTTCTGCCGCGATTGCGGTTATTCAAAATGTAAATAAGCGGGAAAAATACAAATTAAGTAAGCGGTAGATTGAGCTAAACTCAGTTTGCCGCTTACTTAATTTTAACTAAAGGCAGATTTTATGGGACGGTTCTTGCAAAATCGTTGAGAAATCCAAACAACCACGATGCTCAATAAACCCTGCGCGATGATCGCAGTTCTTGGCACTTGGTCTGAAATGCGGAATAGATTCGGCATACGGCCATCTTCAGCCATTTGTGCGTAAACCATGGGTCCAATGGCCATCATGGCCAAAATACTCGTCGCCGCCGAAAGTACAATCGCTGTTTGCACGAACCTCGCAAGCCAGTTGCCGCCAATGTT
>JANLTD010000667.1:0-2386 GCA_031362765.1 Acidobacteriota bacterium
CGGACAGCCCGGAATATAAATATCAACCGGAACAATTTTATCAACGCCCTGGACGATCGCATAATTATCGAAAACTCCGCCCGAAGTCGCGCACGCGCCCATCGAAATCACCCATTTCGGTTCGGGCATCTGATCGTAAATTCTCCGCAGCACGGGAGCCATCTTGCGGGAAACTCTACCCGAAACGATCATTACGTCGGCTTGACGCGGCGAGGCGCGGAAGGTTTCCGCACCGAAACGCGACAAATCGTTGCGCGCCGAGACACTATTCATCATCTCGATCGCACAGCAGGCCAACCCGAACGTCGCCGGCCAAATCGAAGATTTTCTTGCCCAATTGATGACCGCGTCTAATTTGACGGTCACGACATCAGGCAGCGATTCCCAAATATTATTCTCTAAACCCATACTTTTATCCTTTGTCCGTTGTCAGTCCCAAAAGGACGAAATACTGACAACAAATAAAATCCGAAATCCGAAATCCAAAATCGCTAAGCGGCTTTTTTTAGTTCCTGAGCGTGTTCTCTTTTCACGTTCGCCATTGCTTTTGCTTCCTGACGGGCTTCGGCGCGTGATTGCAATCCCCAATCGAAAATACCTTTTTTCCAAACATAAATGTATCCGACGACAAGCGTCGTAATAAATATCAGAATTTCGATAAAGGCGATCGTCCCAAACGCAATTCCGCTGATCTTTTGTTGCTCCATCAAATACTTAAACGCGACCGCGAACGGAATCATAAACAATACTTCAATATCAAACAGCAGAAAAATCACCGCAACCGTGTAAAATTTGATGGAATACCGGTCGCGCGCCGAACCGACCGGGTCTTTACCGCATTCATACGGCATTAATTTTGTTGCGGTTCGTTTGCGTGGTCCGATAAGTTGCGTCACCAGAAGCTGGCTGACCGCAAAACCCATTGCCACCACAAACATTAAGCCGATCGGCGCGTAATCCATTATGTTGTAATCGTTCATCGAATACCTATAATTTTCCTTATTTTAAAACTGTCAAAATGTCGAGAAAAAAACACCTGTCGAATTTGAGAATTATTGCACAAATTGAATCGTAAGTTAAGCCGAAAAGAGAGTCAAGAGTCGAGAGCTGAGAGTTATTTAATAAAAATTAAATTCGCAGCCCGTAACTCTGAATTCCTGGCCAATTTTTATTGACCGATAACAGCGGCGTGTGATAATTTCTAAGTGGCACTCTGTGTCGAAAGCTACCGCCAATTCTCGCCAATTTTCTGAAATTGTGATAACTGGATTTAATACAGACATCGAATACAACGGCGTAACGTATCACGTCCAAACCGAAGACAAAGGTGTGGAGACACCTCTGATTTTGTCTTTGGTCTATGATCGCGGCACAATTTTGGCAAGCAAACGGACAACGTATGAAGATCTGCTTCAAAATGGATTTGATGAAAACGCACTCGCCGAACGTTTACAAAAACAGCATAAACTGATTTGTGCGGCCGTTCGGGCCGGACGAATCGAAGACTTAAGAAAGATGACGGCCAAGGATGCCGCGGTAAAAAGAGAGGCGAAATTAAAAAGTAACGGACCCGCGGCGCCGGCCCAGAACACAAGAGAAATCGAGGTAAAGAATACCCAACAGCCGCGGTTTCCCCGAAATGAAGCGGATTTCGCGGGCGCGATCATCACGCCGGAATTGAAATCGTCAGCTAAAACCGGCGGCAATGAAAAATTTGCGCCGGCTATTCCTCAACCGAAAGAATCTTTTGTGCCGGCGATTCCGCAGCCCAAAGAGGAACTGATTTGGGATCTGCCGCTTGAAATTATTGAAGAAGATCTGATCATTGAAGACGGAGATATCATCGAAGCCGAAACGATATTATCCGCGGATGCCGTAGCAATTATTTCCGATGGGAATAACTTGTCAAAACCGAAACCCGAAAGTCTTGAGATTGAACTTATAAATGAAACCGCTTTTAAGGCGGGCGAAAGAAAGACTCTGAACATTCGTGTTTTTCGCGGAAATTCGGCGAATTTTATCAGCGAAGCGCAGGTGATGGTCAAAGTTCTGGGTTCGAGCTTTCGTCCGCTAATCTTTCACGTGCGGACCGGTGACAACGGTGTTGCCGTTGTGCATCTTCAGCTTCCGCAGTTTCGTTCAGGACGCGGCGCGATTCTCGTACGGGCGATCAGCCACGGCGAAGAAGCCGAGCTTCGGCAGATCATTCGTCAAGGCTAATTCGATTTTAGATTTCGGATTTTGGATTGATTTGCTAAAATCATTATCGTGAAAGTTTTTATCAACGGCGAAACAAAAGAAATTTCTGGACAATTTAATTTGCACGAACTTCTCAACGAACTTTCGCTGCCATCGGAACGCATCGCGGTTGAACTCAATAAAGAGG
>JANLTD010000728.1:0-2537 GCA_031362765.1 Acidobacteriota bacterium
TTATTAGCTCGGAGGACTTTGACGTATAATGAAACTTAATTTTTGGAACTGCCCTTAAGATTGCAATATTAAAACGCGTTTTATTTCAACTATTGGATCACCGAGGTATTGCATTAAATCTACGATTTCGGATGAAATTAGAGGTCTTCGTTATTCATCCGTAAATCCTATTTGATACTTCAAAAGGTTATCGGACGCGGAAATAGGTTCAAATAAATATAGGTGATTTCGTGTATTTTAGACATTCGTCTTAAAACGCGGTTGACTTCTTTTGAAACAATCCTTGTTTGCATGTAAAACCCGGAGTTGGGCATTCCGAAAAAAGCAGGAAGAGAGGTATCCGGTTACAAAAAGAGACTATTTTGTTTTCGGTTCAAATAGTGAAAATGATTCTCTAATACCGAACGTATGAAACCAATGTTGGTCAGTACTGGCCGACAACTAGTATTTTTGCCGATACCGAATCCCTATTTGATGATGACGGCGGCGCGAAACCGCTAACAACAACAAAGCCGCATGTTATAGGGTTCCCCAAATCAGGGCAATCCTGATTAGGCGCTTGAAAAACCGAAGGGAATTCCCGATTCGCGGAGTTCAACAATTTTTTTGGTGCGTTGAGCTAAATGCTTTACAAATCGCCTGATCGATTGGTTTAACGGCGGGTTTCGAGAGCCTGATAATTTCATTAGCTTTTACCATGTTTTTGAGATCGAAAAAATTACGATAATCTTCCCTCAAGCGCTAATTTCCCTCCAAAGTCGCTTCGCGCTTAATATTTTTGGACCAAATGCGGTAAAATAATCCTGTTTTATCAAAATACTTTTCTACAAAAAGGAGATCAAATGAATTTTCCGCTGAGTTTAGCTTTAAGTTAATGGCATTAGCTAGCCAAATCTATATCCGTGACGCAAATGGTAACTTGAACGGTTACGTCAAGCAAAAGATGTTTAAGTTAAAAGAGGATATCAATATTTTTGCAGACGAAAAACAGACGCAATTACTTTTTAACATCAAAGCTGACCGCATGATCGATTGGTCGGCAAATTACAGTTTTACTGATGCCGGAGGAAATTTTCTCGGTTCAATTAAACGTCAGGGCATGCGATCCATCTGGAAAGCCAGTTATGATGTTTTTGATTCAAACGGCAATCCGGCTTATAAAATTACCGAAGAAAATGGTTGGGTAAAGTTCGGCGATGCTCTTTTTGGCGAATTGCCGCTGGTTGGCATTCTCTCAGGATATGTTTTTAACCCGGCATATCTTTTGACAGCAAGCAACGGAACAGTCATTGCTCGTTTGAAAAAACAACCCGCATTTTTTGAAGGCAAATTCGTACTTGAAAATCTGGTTCCGATTCCGCCTGAAGAAGAAACCAGGCTTGTCTTGGGGATTTTGATGATGATGTTGCTAGAACGAAGACGCGGCTAGTAGTTGACGGAAGAAATTCCGATTCGTGTGCAGTATTTGGAAATCGAGGCAAATCACCAGGACGGAATATTGTTGTTTCGTCTTGGTGATTTTTGCGAAGCATTTAATGACGGCGAAAGACTTTTGGCGGGCGAACTGAATGTTTGTTTTGCCCGCCGGACGGATGGCCCAAGGCATACAGGTGTATCAGGTCGGTATTCGGTATCATTCGCTTGAGAGGTCTCTCGCAACTTTGATTTCGCGCAAACACCGGATCGCAGTTTGCGAACAATTGTTTCAACGCGGATAAACCAAGCCGCGGCAAAGGTACCGCGCATTAAAAGAGTCGAAATTGACCGTCGTCCGCGACTTTCCTTGTAGCCCTAACTGGTTCTTTGTCAATTTCTATGTTCTGTGGGCGCCAACCGGGACCGACAAAGTGACCGTCCAACCGCAACTTGGCGGCCCATAGGTACTTCTAAAATCCGGACAGGCTTTGAACATTCTTTTTGCCTTGATGCCTTCGATTGTTTGGAAAGGTTGATTCGGACTATACGCCTGCACCGACTGCCAATCTGAATGAATACGGTATTAGCCCATGCTATCGGATAAAAAACTATGTCCACAACTTTCGCTGCAAAGATTAAAAAGATAGTTTCTGTGGTTTTTCGCCTTTATGATAAATTTTGGGAAGAAGATATTTTGAGCCGTTCTGCGCAGGTTGCTTTTTATTTATCTTTCTCGCTCTTTCCGCTTTTATTGTTTTTGGTTAATCTTTTTGGTTTGATTTTGGTTCAGGCGGACGATTTAAGGATGGAATTATTTTCTTATTTACGTCAGATAATGCCATCATCCGCATACATTTTAGTCCAAAAAACAATTTTAGAGGTGACTGAAAATAGTTCTGGCAGTAAATTAACGTTCGGATTTCTGGTCGCGCTTTGGTCGGCATCAGCCGGTATGGATAGTTTTCGGGTTGCTCTAAATCACGTTTATCGAATCAAAGAAACACGTTCGTGGTGGAAAACCAAATTTGAGTCATTGATGCTGACTCTGATCGTGATTTTTTTGTTATCGTTTGTACTGGGTATAGTGTTTTACGGCTGGAAATTTCTTTCTCACAACCAGC
>JANLTD010000747.1:0-1855 GCA_031362765.1 Acidobacteriota bacterium
ATCGGGCTTTCCGCGCTTCGCGGCAATTAGCCGCGTCCGTTCACGGCGCGGTTCGTTTGCCGCAAATTTCTCAAAAGGGCGTTTTAACGTCCTTTTCTTCCGCTTTAGCTTTCAATTTGGCAAAATTATGCGGCTCAAGCCGAAGATAAAGGACGTTAAAACGCCCTTTTGTTCTTAGAGCCTGTCTGAAAAGTTTTAGGCAAGACGTTTCAGCATCAGTCGAATCATTGCAATGTGAACAAAAGTTTCGCTCGTTTCAGGCAGTTCTTCATAATCTTTACTCAATCTTCGACACTGACTGAGCCACGCAAAAGTTCTCTCCACGACCCACCGGTGCGGTAGTGCCACAAAACCTTTTTGTCCGCTTGGAGAACTGACCGACTCCAAAACTATCTTGTATTGCGCCTTGACCCATTGACACCAATCTGCTCCGCGATATGTTCCATCTACCCATACTTTTCGCAGTTTTTTGCACATCCCACGCATTCTTTTGAAAACTTTTCTTGCTCCGGCTTGGTCTGAAACCGATGCCGACGCGGACGACTATTGCCAACATTAAACCCACCGTATCTACTAATAAATGCCCTTGCGCGTCCCTTTACTTTCTTGCCCGCATCGTAGCCTCGCACGTCGTCTGCCACTTCGGTTGTTTTCACACTTTGCGAATCCAAACAACCCGCTGTCGGATGTTTATGTCGTCCCTCTTTTTCTCTGACAAGAGCGCGTAAGGTATCGTGAATTCGCTGCCACACGCCATTTATTCGCCATTGCCGAAAATAGTCATATACACTTTTCCACTTCGGAAAATTAATCGGCAGCATCCGCCATTGAACTCCACCTTTAGTGATAAAAAAAATGGCATCTAAGACTTCCCTCATATTCAAAGTGCGTCGTCTGCCGCCTGATTTAGCTTTTGGTATCAAATCTTTGATACAACCAAATTCTTCGTTGGTTAAGTCGCTTGGATAGTTTCTTTCATTCATTTATCCATTTTACCTGACCAACGAAGACTTTTCAGACAGGCTCTTAGCCGATTTGACGGCGGCAATCGAGTTTGACAAGGACGATGATGACGTAACTTTTCTGATTGACCGCGGCGATGTGTATTTTGCAATGGGAAGATTTGCCGAAGCAATTCAAGATTACGAACAAGTCATAAAACTCGACGAAGCGCAATTAAAAGAAATGATGCAAAAAAGAATCGCTCTGGCTAAACAAAAAATGCAGGAAAACAAATAGAGTTTTGTTTTCTGCATTATAAATTTACCCTAAACTTCTCTTGATAATTTTTGCCAAACCATTTGCTTGCGAAATAATTTTTTCTTTACATTTCCGCATTTTGGGATTATGTTTGAGTTTAATCTTCTGAGGTTTTCACAATGAAATATTTATCACTTATTTTATTTATCTTTTTGCTCTGCAATATTCCCGTATTTGCTCAAACACAAGTGCAGCTTTATTTATACAACGCGAAACGCTTTGCAAATGAACGCAAATATGTCGAAGCGATTGATGAAATATCGAAAGCCATTGCAACAGAACCGAATGAAATCGGTTTATATCTGATTCGTGCCGATTATTATAGAAAAGCCAAAAATGTCCAAGCCTTTCAAACTGATATTGATACGGCGTTTTCTATTGTCAATAAAGCGATTGAAACTGAACCGAAAAATGCCAGACTCTTTCTTAGACGCGCCTATATTTACTACTTCGCAGGAAACAAATCAGCCGTTTCGGAAGACGTAAAAACGGCAATTTCGATTAATCCGAATGATTTAGAAATTTTGCGCGGAAGCCGTCAGCAATTAAAATCAATCGGCGAATATGAAGAAAGTCTGAAAATTGCCGATAAAAT
>JANLTD010000762.1:0-2253 GCA_031362765.1 Acidobacteriota bacterium
TCGGGATTGAGCGCGGTCGAAGCCCAAAAAGATAAAACCAAAAAGAAAGACGACAATGCCTTGAACGAAGATCTCGTCTTAAAGCTCGATGCTTCAAGCCCTCTCGGCAAGGTCGGCGGAACGCAAACGGTCGAGACCAAATCAGGCGGAAAGGTGATCATAATCCGCAACGGCGAGATGAGCTTTGCCGCTTTTCGAACTAAATGCACGCATAAAGGCGGTCCCGTCAACTATGACGAAAAAACCAAACAACTCGTTTGCGATTGGCACGGATCGCGTTTTGACCCGGCCAACGGCAGTGTCTTGAAAGACCCCGCGAAAACCCCTTTGACGGCCTTCACAACCGGCACGGCGGTCACTGTTTCCGTTCCGCCAAAAAGTTAATTTTAAGAAAAAAAGTTTTATTTGCCCACGCAATCTGTTGATTTTATGATTGCTTGGGTTTTCTTTTGATTATATAATCGGAGACTTCTAAAACAGTCTATGCCTTCCATATTCTTAACGACGACAAAAAGGAGGTTTTATGTCGCAAGAGGTTCAAGCAACTACAACAATAAACGAAGAAAAACTACAAAATTTTTTGGGTAAAGTGGTCGGTGATTTCGGAGCATCTTTAAGTTCGGTGTTGTCATATATGGGAATGAAACTCGGACTTTTTGATGCTTTAGCCGAAATCGGCGCATCAACCCCCGCCGAATTAGCCGCCAAAACAAAGACAACCGAGCGTTATATTCGCGAATGGCTATTAAATCAGGCGGCGAGCGGTTATGTCGAATACGACGCAGCGAGCGGAAAATATTCGCTCTCACCCGAACAAACGGTCGCGCTGACCGATCAAACGGGTCCGTTCTACATCGGTGGCGGTTTTTATGTTCTGAAAGCAATGTCGCGTGCCGAACCGCGCATCACCGAAGCCTTTCAAAACGGCGGCGGAATGCTCTGGGGAGAACACGATCCGGATTTGTTTATCGGGACTGAGAGATTTTTCCGCCCGGGTTATCAAGTGCATCTGGTCGCCGAATGGATTCCGGCTTTAACGGGGATCGAAGAGAAATTAAAAAGCGGCGGCAAGATTGCCGATGTCGGCTGCGGTCACGGCGCCTCTTCGATCATTCTCGCGAAGGCTTATCCGAATTCTTTTATTTACGGCTTTGATAATCACGCACCATCCGTCAAACACGCGCAGGCCGCCGCCGAAAAAGCGGGCGTGGCGGATCGTGTCAAATTTGAAGTCGCGCCGGCCGGAGAAATTCCGGACAATCAATACGATCTGATCGCGTTTTTCGATTGTCTGCACGATATGGGCGACCCGTCGGGCGCGTCCAAACGGGCCTTTGAAACATTAAATTCAGACGGGAGCGTTTTGATCGTCGAACCGATGGCGGGCAATTCGGTCGAAGAAAATCTTAATCCGATCGGGCGAATATTTTCAGCTGCTTCGACGCTCTGCTGCACGGCCAATGCGCTTGCGCAGGGCGGCACCGGACTCGGCGCGGTCGCGAGCGAGGATATTTTGCGGGAAACGGTCCTTTCGGGCGGGTTCAGAGAATTTCGGCGCGCCGCCGAAACACCTTTTAACCGGATCTTCGAAGCCCGACGTTAAAAGTCAGAACGGGAAGCGGTAGCGACCGTCAAGAAGAATGACCTCGCTACCGCTTCGGGTTCTGACATTTTTTCATCTCAACCAACGCCAATCTCTTCACAATCGTGCCTTCAATCAAATGTTTTTCGATGATTTCCGAAACGTCTTGCGCTTGCACCTGCGCATACCAGACACCTTCGGGATAAACCAGCACGGCCGGCCCGACCGAACAAAATCCGATCGAACCGCAATCGGTCAAAAGAATTTCGCCGCCAGGATTTCTGCCTTTCGATTCTTTGCCGTAACGCAGGCTTTTCGCTTCTAATTGCTTTTCAAACGCGGCTTTGACCTCTTCGCTGCCGACCGCCGAGCAGGATTTTCCGTTGCAGACAAAAACGTGCCGATTGATCGGCGCGGTGGCAACAGGCGCGAGCTTGTCGAGTTTTTCGCGGTCTTCGATAAATTTTCTTTCGCTCATACTCTTATAATGCTAACCCAAGTTGCCGGTTATCAAAAAATTAATTTCACTCAAAGTCGTCAAGTGGCATAAGACGCAAAGTGTTCGTCACCTTCGGCGGCGGCGCATTTTTACACTAAACGCACGGTTTCACGCTACGCTATGAAAGTTCGTCATCTTCGATGACAAGAAAAATACCGACTTTGCAGGAGCC
>JANLTD010000800.1:0-4526 GCA_031362765.1 Acidobacteriota bacterium
CGGATCGGAGATGAGATGTATCGGAAAGCTGAGAGCGGGGGTCGTCATCGGGTTAACAAATTTAGTCTACAACATTTGCCGGGCGGTGCAGTTAAAAATAAATATGTTCGGGGAGAAGTGTGTCCAAACGGCAGTTTAGTCGAAAAAGAGCCGCTAAAAGGCAGAAATATCTTCAAAAATGAGGAAAAAAAGACGAAAATGAGCAAAGAAATGAGACAACTAAAACTTGACGAATAAAAATATCAACAAAACCAAAAATAGGAGTTCAGAAGTTGTATTTTTGGAAGTGCCCTATAGTTAGCGTGAGCAACATCACGCAGCCAGTCACCGCTAACGGTTTGGTCAAGGCAATGATTTATGTCAGCTTAACCGGAACAATTACTCGCTGCTACAACGGCATCACAAATGTATCAACCGGAAACTGCGGCTTTTCCATTGCTGGGCTTAATAACGGAGTTTATGATGTCAATTTCGGCTTTGCAGTAAATAACCGATTTATTACCATTACGCCATATAACAATCAGAGTGCGAGTATTTCCGCTACATTTGAAACTCGTGTTTCGTTGCCGAACATAATGATAGTTTTTCTGAAAAACTCGAATAACGTCGGCGTTCCAGGTGGTTTTATGATTATTCTTTACTAACGCATTGGTTAGTTGTGGGAAAAGAATTAATGTCGCAAACATTCGGAAGGCTTTTATGTTTTGCAAAGGAGAAATTTTTATGAAATATCTGAAATCTATTATTTTTATCAGCGGTTTGGTTTGTTTGAGTTCATCCTTGAATCTCATTTTTGCCCAATCGGGCGGCAGCTTTGAAATCAAACAATCAGTCATCGCTTCGGGCGGCGGAAGCGGCACGGGCGGCACTTTTTCGCTCGACGGAACAATCGGGCAGACGCTTGCCGGAACGACTTCAAACGGCGCAAATTATACTGTAATCAGCGGTTTTTGGGGTGGCGGCGCTTCTTCGGTCGCTGTTGGCGACGCGCCTTTTGATTTTGACGGCGATAACAAAACCGATGTGTCCATCTTTCGCCCGTCCGTTGGTGAATGGTGGTATCTGAAATCTTCGACCGGCGGCAACGGTGCGCTTCAGTTCGGCTCGTCAACCGACAAACTCGTGCCGGGCGATTTTACCGGCGACGGCACAACCGACATCGCTTTTTGGCGCCCAAGCACAGGTTTCTGGTTTATTTTAAGATCGGAAGATTTTTCATTCTTTAGTTTCCCATTTGGAGCTTCGGGCGACATTCCCGCGCCCGCCGATTACGATGGCGACGGCCGCACGGACGCGGCGATCTTTCGTCCGTCAGTCGCGACCTGGTTTATCTTGCGTTCAGGCGACGGCGGCACGACCATCTCGCAATTTGGCGCAAACGGCGATAAACCCGTCGTCGCTGATTACGACGGCGACGGCCGTAGCGATATTGCCATTTTCCGTCCGTCAGCCGGTGAATGGTGGTATTCAAAAAGTTCGACCGGACAAACTGCCGCTCTGCAATTCGGTTTATCTTCGGACAGACCCGTTCCGGGCGATTACACGGGCGACGGTCGTGCGGACATTGCTTTTTTCCGTCCAAGCATCGGCTTTTGGTTTATCTTACGCTCGGAAGATTTTTCGTTCTTTTCATTTCCGTTCGGAACTTCGGGCGATGTTCCCGCACCGGGCGATTACGACGGCGACGGCAAGTTTGATACGGCGGTTTTCCGACCGTCAAATTCGACGTGGTTTCTTAACCAGACAACTTCGGGAGTCGGTATTGTGACATTCGGCATCATGGGCGACCAACCTGTGCCAAACGCTTTTGTGCCGTAGGTTTTGCTAAATTTGATTGCTAATTTAACCTGAGTATTGAGTATAAATCAAAGAAGAAATAGGACGCGGACAAACGCCGATTTTGCGGATCTGCGCGGATTATTTTAGTTAACTTTTGGCGAATTAAAAAATATTTTGAACAAATCCGCGAAAATCCGCCCGTATCCTCGGTTTGTCCCTGGTCCAATTTTCTTTCTAATTTTCAACTCAATACTCAGGTTAATTTAACGAAAGTCTTTGGATAAGACCACTTACTCGGTCATCAACCAGACTTGTCCGATTCTGACGGCGAGGGCAAGGAGTCCGAGCAGAAAGAAAAAATACTCAAGTCCAAGCAAAATATTCATAATCACGATGTTTCGATTGCCCGAAATGGCGAATCGGCGAACAGAGAAAGAGATCACGATCAGCAAGACGCTTGCAACGATGATCGAAGCGAGAAACAAAAACCAACTCGCATAAAGCAACCCGTGCGGTTTCGGCACCGCCGTCAGTTTTGTCCAAAGACCCGTACAAATTGCAAGCTCGAGCGTGATCAGCCATTTGCTCCAATCCTGAAGCAGTTTGTATGACTCAACCATCGCCAAGACTCTCTCAAAATTCCAACCTTCGCTCATTTTTTCCTCCTCAAACTTCGCTCGATCCGATAAATGTTAGAGTGTCAAGCATTCAACCAACAAGGAAGTATATTATTGTTTTCATCACTCCCAATAATACAGTTGCCAAAGGCAAGCGGCATCTCAAGTTCGCCGCGCAATGTGTTCTCTTCAGCCAGTGTTCTTAGCGTAATGATCAAGTCGTCCATCGAAGCGAAGCGGTCTTCCGGCTCAAAACGGATACATCGTTCGATAAAGCTACGCCATTCATTAACTGTCTCCGGCAAGACGGGCGCGTCATCAGGGTCAATGAAAACGCCCGGATTACGATGAATTGTGTGTCTCTCAAGGATAGTTCCACCAACCGGAATTGAAACAGTTGCTTCTTCACCGTAAAGAACTCCTTTCAATAATTCAAGCAACATTAAACCAAACGCATATTGATCGGTCGAAGGAGCAACAGGTTTTCCTAAAACTTGTTCGGGTGCCGCCCATCCGCGAGTCATCGCCGGAGCCCGGTCGCCTTCGTGCAATCCCAGACTATCAAAGACACAAACACCTTTTTCAGTCAATAATATGTTGGCAAATTTGAGATCGCCGTGAATTTCGCCGCGCTTGTGTAATTCAGAAAGTTCAGCCGCAATTTCAATAAAAAGTTCAGCCACGCGGTTGCGGGTAACTTTTAATGTCCATTGCACCTCGGGCATTTCCTCTTTGAGTTTGAGATATTCTTCCAATTCCGTGATTTCCAAAAGTTTCTCGCGATAAATACCCGTTCCCGGTTCGTAAAAATGGGCAGACAATTTAGCTTGTGGGATTTGTGTGATAGATTCTTCAAGATAGTTTCTGACAAAAGAAAACTTCGAATAACCGTCGCGGTTTGTTTCACGTCTGACAATGACCGGCAAACTTTGACCAAGCGGCAATGCCAGGTGCATTTGTCCGACCTTAAATTTAGGCTGTGGAGCAAAATTATTATTGAGAGTTGGAGGATGATTTGCAGACCCGGGCACATTCATTGTCATTGGTGAGTCAATAAAAGTTGCTCGCGTATCAACTCTGATCTCTTCGCTAAATGCTCTGCCGGAATATCCGAATAATCGTGAGAGCAGTGTTCTGCCGAGATAGTTATCAATTGTTTTAGGGAGCGGAAAAACTTCCAGACTTTTGCCCTCATCAATATCCACGCGCTGAATTAAGTGATTTTTTAGAATTTGTTCAACTTCATTAACCAAAGGTTCTAAAGGCGTATTGTTCAAATCGGCGTTTGAAAACCCATAGTTATTAGCTTTTTCAATCCCGAGAGTGTTTGCCAGGGAACGAAGTAATTCAGCCGTTTGCGGCAGCGGGGCAATATTGGCAAGCATCGGTAAGCCATCGGGAGCTTTACCAAATTTCACGACTCCCGCGCCTTGTTTGATAAAGTCATTCGTATTCAGATATTTCACATGATTTGTTGTCATCATAATTACCGCTTTGTAAATTTAGTTGCTTAATTCGTAATGCGTCAGTAAAAAGTTGTGACTGGAGCGCAATCCGTCCCGGTTGCCCCGAGCGTCGCTTCGACGCGAAAAAAAGTCTTGTTAATTTTACGGTACTAAACCGGCAAACGTCATTTTCGCGCTCTCGCGCTCAAGCAATCGGGACGGATTGCGCTCCAGTCGCTAAAACTTATCAATGAGGCATTATGTCAATTCTTTGATTTCGCTTTACTTTTCAAACGCGGAGCATTTTTTTGCTTCGCCAAATTCAAAATACATCTCCCGCAAAGGCGCAAAGACAAGACTATAAGAAAACTTAGATATGTAAATATCAGGTTCGATAAATCCGGTAATAAATCTCAAAAAAAAATCGGTCGCGCCATTCGATTTCGGCGAGAAGCGGTTCGTGGCTTAGGCGGCTTTGAGATGCTGGCTGTCTTCTTCCCACTCCAAAGGCAACATAATTGGAAAATTGCTTTTTTTACCGTCAATAGTTTCTTCGATGATCTCGAAACCCTTTTTTGTGAATGTCGGATTATTCCGTAAAAATGGCTGGAAATCTATATTCTTAGGATTGTAGTAAGGCATAAATTCTTCAAGCGATTCAATCCACAAATCTTTATGATAAAAG
>JANLTD010000805.1:0-7336 GCA_031362765.1 Acidobacteriota bacterium
AAAGATAACCGTCTTTGTTCCGACTGAAACTGCCGACGAATGGGCCGCCGGTGAACAAGTTGGTTTGGAAAACCCCGACGGCGAGTTAAGGATCTTAATCGAAAAAGATTTTGTTTGCTTGAATCCGCGAAAAGACGAAGCCGAAGACGACAATTTCCCGCATCCCAATCAAGACCAATCCTGCTAAACGAACTTTTTTTACCATTATTTACCGACAATATGATTCAAGTCATATTGTCGGAGGCAAAGCGCGCTCATAATTCTGTATTGAAATCGTAAACATTTGAAAAATAAACAGACAACACGGAGGATTTATGCAAAATTTTACAACAAAAACAGTTCGGGAGATCGCATTGGAATTGCCGATAACAACACGGGTCTTTGAAGAATTTAAGATTGATTACTGTTGCGGCGGCAGAAAGATGTTTTTGGAGGCCTGCCGGAATGTTGGCGCAGATCCGGAGATCGTCCTGCAAAAAATTGATGATGTATTGGAAACCGGCGGCGAAAATGAATTTGATTGGCTGACAACCGCGACGCTTACGGAACTTGTTGATCACATCCTCAAAAAACACCATATTTTTACAAAATATGAACTCGCGCATCTGACGCCTCTGATGGAAAAAGTCGCCGTTCGGCACGGTGAAAATCATCCGGAATTACTTGAATTAAAGAAAACTTTCGAGATTCTTTGCGATGATCTCGGCCCACATCTTATCAAGGAAGAAATCGTGCTCTTTCCATATATCAAAGAACTCGAAAGCGATCTTTCGAAGCAAATTCGCGCATCATCGCCGTGTTTCGGAACGGTTCAAAATCCGGTGCGGATGATGATGATCGAACACGACACGGCCGGCGAACTTTTGCGGCAAATGCGCTCGCTTTCCGACGATTACCGATTGCCCGAAGGCGCGTGTCCGAGCTTTACGGGACTTTATCACAGATTTGCCGGGCTTGAGCGCGATCTTCATCAGCATATTCATCTGGAAAATAACATTCTGTTTCCGCGAGCGATCGAACTTGAACAAAAGACGTTTTCGCTGATGATGTCGTAAAATGGAATGGCTGTGAATGTTTTGACGATAAACGCGAAAAGGCCGGTTCGGGTGCGCGGCATTGCTTTGCCGAATGAACACGGTTCGTGGGGATTTTTGTTCGAACCTCTGGTCGCGGCGGTCGCTATCGCGCCGTCGTTCGGTTCAATTTGGATTGTTCTGGTTATCATCGGGGCATTTCTAACGCGCCAACCGCTGAAGATCTTGCTGTCCGATTGGATGGCAAAGCGAAATTTACCGCAAACGGCGGTTGCGCTTAAATTTGTGCTTCTCTACGGGGCGATTTTTTGTATCGGACTGGCGGGAAGTTTCGCCTTTGCCCGCCTCGAAAATTTTGTTCCTTTTGCGCTCGTCATTCCGTTTGCGATCTATCAAATTTATTGCGATGTTTCGCGGCAAAGCCGCCAACTTCTGCCCGAATTGACCGGGGCAATTGCTATTTCGTCTTCGGCGGCGGTCATCGCGCTCGCCGGCGGTTGGACATATCCGGCCGCGATCGCGCTCTGGGGAATTTTTGCTGCCCGTCTGATTCCTTCAATCCTCTATGTGAGAAATCGTTTGCGGCTCGAAAAAGACAAAGAATTTTCAATGATAACTGTTATTGTTTCCGGTTTTGTGGCACTCGGTGCGATCGGAATGCTTGCCGGCAACGGCTTGGCCTCAAAACTTACTTTTGCAGTATTTGTTGTTTTACTTGGCAGAGCATTGATCGGAATGTCGCCATACCGACGCAAGGTGAAAGCAATGAAGATCGGCATTTGGGAAGTGATTTATGGAACTTTGACGGTTTTGTCGGTGATAATTGGTTATTATTTGAAAATTTAGGATTTTTAAGTGACATTTTATTTCAAATTATCGCTCATCGAATTGATGAAGCGCGACGACAGCTTATTCAGATCTTAAATGCCTTGCTTTTCTTAAATCTTTCATTTCAAGGAACATGCAAAAAATGACTTATAACGATAGTTTAGAGGCGTGTCTTTGACCGCCGGGCAACGCGGTCTTTAGAGCGGCTACTAAACGAGCAAGTTTTTTTACTGTCATAAATCATTATTTACCTGTTGCCAAGTAAATCCACTCTAAACTGGGCCGCATTCAAAAAAGTCTTCGTCCATTTCTCCTAAAACCGGTAAAATTTGTCTGATCTTCCGGTCATTATCGCTGCCGACCCGTCCGAAAAGCGCCGCACTCGCTAACGCCAGATATTCAATTCCGGATGAAGCCAGCGATTTAGTGATCGCTTCGACATATTTTGCAAGGTGTTCTTCAATAAATGTCTGAGCCGCTTCAGCCGTGATCTGCATATTTTCCCGATCATCCGATTCTCTGGCAAAGGCTTCTTTTAATTTCAGATAGGCAATAAAACCAGTTTCAACGGCGATGTGGTCGGCAACTTCCTCTGTTTTCGGCTGATAGGAAAAAGCTTTGTAAAAAGCCGCCAGTTCGGACAACAAAAACCCTGGCTGAACCCAGCTACGATAGGTAACTTCGCGCGCCGGAGCCGGTCCGCCGGGACCGAAAATTGAATGATAGAGCCCTTCGGTTGCTTCAATCTCCGCCAGTTTTGCCGCTTTTTCGAGTTTTTTGTCATCAATTTCAGCGGCCAGAGCTTTGACTTGATTTTGCCAATCGCCAACCGGACATTCAAAAAAAAGGCTGATCAACCGCCATTCTGCGGCTTCGCGTAAAAGATTTATTTCTTGTAATTTTGGTTTCATTATTTCCTCGTACCTTATTTGATTTTTGGTTTTTGGTCTATGGTTTTATTCAACGCAACCTCGATGATCTTACATCAAGATTTCCGTAAAAGAAGCGGATTGGTGAGAAATTCAAAACTAATCTGTAATTTCGTTCAAAAAAACCAAAGACCAAAGACCTAAACAATTACATCTCCTCATAAAAGTCGGTACCGACCTATTTCATTGTCAGAGTTACCCAACCGGTCCGCATCTTTCGCGCACCGGTTTCGCCGTGCGAGCCTTCCCAGATAGCAAAAGCGATCTGCGACGGTTGTTCTTTTGAAAGTCCTTCGGGAATCGGCCGCGTAATAACGACCGCCCAGCCTTTCCCGGTTCGCACGCCTTTGCCTTTCGAAAATGCAAGCGGGTTCGGCGACAGCGTGCCGGGACCTTCGGCGATCAGATCTTCGACCGGCTGATCGCGCGGACCTTGCCGGTTATTGCCCAAAGCTCGCGCCGGCGCATAACGCAAAGCCGCCTCTTGTTGAGCTTGTGGATTTTTCTTGAGTGATTCCGCATTAAACGGATAATGGTCGGGCTTGGCATTTGGATAAATGCTTGTGATTTCGTCCGCCCGGCCGTCAACAATTGCTTGCCAATCCGCCCGCCAAAACGAAATCTGGACGGTTTTGCCGGTTTCACCCATTTGCGGCGCGGGAACGCTTGACTCGATCCTGATCGGAATCTGGACGGCACAACCATCAATAAAATTATGCGGTGCGGCTTTATCATTCTGACTTTCATCGATCCATTCGATCCGAAACGCGATTTCCGTGCCGTTGGTGATCGCCCTGACCTGAACTTCCTGGGTTGAAACTTCCACCTGACGCGGTTCGACCAGATCCTGCAGGATCAATTTCGAGACGTGCGTCGGCGCATTGTTCCATACCGAATCGTTGGCGTCCAGTGTTGTGTTTTTAGTTGATACAACCTGCACATCGGGCGTGGCGACAATCGCTCGTCGGCAAGCTGCGAAAAGGAGAAGACTCAAAATTATTAATGATAGAAAAATTACTTTTTTCATAAAAACCTCTTTCGATTGGGGATTTTGGATTTTGGATTGCGAATTTAAGAATGATCCCAAATCCGAAATCCCAAATCCGAAATCCTCAAGGGCAATTAGTGCGTGTGATCTGATGCAGCTTATCCTCCGCCGGGCGAATATGAACCGGCTCGCGCATCGGGACGTCAACGAGTTCTTTGCCGTTGGCGTCCAGGCCGATCACTTTGTCGCCGACTCGTTTCCAACGCTCCATGACCATTTCGCTCGAGCCGAAAAGCCCCAGAAGTCCGGTCAGATCATCGTCCTTATTTGCGGCCGCGTCACGGTAAGTCTTGATGGCGTGATCAACGCCCGGACCGAACATCTGTTTGGTAAATGATGTCGGAACGTGAATCGGCGGAATATAATAAACATTCGGCTCTAAACCGAACTGCGGAAATAACGGCAGCGCAACTTTTTTGACGTGAACAAGATAGTCGATCGGGTTTTCCGGATTCGCCTTGTCGGGGGTGTTGATATAACCCGCCATCCGGATCTTGCCGATGCAGTTGACGAAACATTGCGGCTGAATTCCCTGCTCCATTTTCGGGTAACAGGCGATACATTTTTCTGAAGTTCCGGTCATCGTGTTAAAGAAAACCTTTTTATACGGACAGCCGCGCACGCATTCCTGATAGCCGCGGCAGCGCCCCTGGTCAACCAGGACGATACCGTCTTCGGGACGTTTGTAGATCGAACCGCGCGGACACGATGCCAGACAACCCGGATAAGTGCAGTGATTACAGATTCGGGCGAGATAATAAAACCAAGCCATATCGTGCGTTTCAAAAAGGCTCGCACCGCCTTCGATACCGCCCGCACAATCGTCTTCGCCGACATTCGGATAGGCATAATCTTCGTCTTCCGGGCGCCAGCCCATCACACGCTCGCCCGCCGGCGCGGATTCAAAGATCGTGCTTCCGTCATAAACCGGTTTTTCACCCGATTCGTTCCATTTCTGACCTTCGAGCATATTGAGAAGTTTTAAGTCCCAAGCCAGCGGATAAAATCCGTAGGGTTTGGTTTCGACATTGTTCCAGAGCATATATTCCTGCCCTTTGCCCGATGTCCAGGTCGTCTTGCAAGCCAATGTGCAAGTCTGACACGCGATGCACTTATTCGTATCAAAGACCGCCGCAAACTGTTTCTGCGGACGCGCTTCGGGATACCAATAGGACATCTCTCTTCCAATCTGCCAGTTATTTACGCGAGCCATAATTTTATTCTCCTCTTGTTCAGAGTTACGCGTTTACGCGTGATTCAACGTGTGCGGTTAACAAGCCAGTTGAATTTGTGCAACGTATTTCACGCGTCAACGCGTAACTCTTAACCTAAAAATCCACCTTTCAAATACTTCTTCATTTCTTCGGATTCGGTGCGCGGACGAATTCCCAAAGTTACAGGCCGCCAGAGACCCTCGCCGCCGATTCCGCCGGGTTCCGCTTTGGTAATTTTGATAAACGATTCACGCGGCGCGCCGGTCGGACAATGAATATCGGCGGCAAAACCCTTGCCGATTCCCTGTCCGAACATACCTTTGCGGACGAGCGAATCGGTCATCCACGTCGGTTTCAGCCAACCGCGCGTTGCCGATTGATGCGAGCCTGAACGAAACATCGCCTGATAATTGGTCAGTTCGTTTTTTGCTAAACCGTCTTTGCGAGTTTTTTGACCTTTGACCGAGCCGGGCGTCGCGGCATACATGTTGAACCACATCCGCGTGACGCCTCGCGGCGTGCCGGGATAATACCTGACGCGGCACATCAGACGGGCAACCTCGTAATCTTCTTTTCGATTTTGCCACCCGCGAAACGGTCGGTCTTCGGGATCCGCATCAATCCAGACGTAATCACCGTCATTGACTCCGATCTCTTGCGCATCCGAAGGATTAATGTCAACGTAACCTTCCGTCACAAACGGCGCACGTTTATCACGCCGGTAAATATCGCCGAAAGGACCGAAAAGTACCGCCACCATATCGGTATCGATCGGCGTCGTGTGCGAACCGTGACGATATTTCGGCGTGTGAAAAATAAACTTGTAGCCGTCTTTGATCAACGGATGCGGATGTGTTTTGGCTTCCGCCCAGGTATAGACGACGTTACGGCCGCAGCGCGTTTCGCAGCTCAGGTCATCAAGTTTGACGCCGTAACTTTCGGGACCCGCCGGGCGCAAGGCTTCGTGCGGCGCGGAGATAATGACGTTCGGTTCGTAAAATGTCGAATCGATCGGTTCGCGGTGAACGGGCAAATTTTCGCCCGCTTCGATAAATTCGTCTTCTTCGCGGTAAAATTCGAGCCGTCCGCTTTTTGTGTACCACGGGGTTGAATCGGTAATTTGGTCGTAACCAACATTTTTCGGTGTCGTCCGGCTATTTAATATCGCCGGAATTCCTTCGAGCGCTTTATCGTGCAAATCTTTGAAACTGTATCCTTTGGTATTGGTCGAATGATCAAGTATTCGCTGCAGATAAACGTCCGTTTTGCCTTCATTGACAAACTTCCAATAATCGTTAAATCTCTGGTCGCCCGTCAATTCGGCGAGTTTTGAAGCAACCAGCGCATAAACTTCGATGTCGCCGATCGTGTTAAAGATCCGTTCGATCGGCGTTTTCGGAAAGACGAGCAGAAACGGATTCGTGACCGAAGCCGTCATATCGGGATGTTTCAGTTCCGCCCACGAATCAACGCCAAATACGACATCCGCCCATTCACAAGAGGTTGACCACCACCATTCGTTGACGGCGATCATCTCGATTTTTGGCAACGCATTAAAAACCTGATTGTAATGCCATTTAACGTTGCCTAAGATCGAATTAGCGTTGGCAAACCAGAGCGATTTGGTCGGACACGGCATATGCGTTTTGCCCGTCAGCAGTTTGTTTCCGACTCTCAGCGGATGATCTTCGTGGTTGTAAAAATGCGCCGATTCGGCTTTCCAATACTGTTTCGGACGCGCCGGTTTAGCGGCATCTAGTTCGATATCAAACGGATTTTCGTTGATGTACTGCGGCGCGCCGTTAAAAAGCGCGGTGCGGTAATTTCCGGCATAAGAGCCGATGTTTCCGCCGATCTTGCCGACGTTTCCGGTCAACGCGGCGAGCAGGATCGTATCGCGGTCTTTGTTGTCGCTGTTGAAAAATTGGTTCGGTCCCATTCCGATCGCAAAGAGCGTCGTGCCGGGTTCTTTCGCAAAATGCCGTGCCAGTTTTTGAACTGCGGCGGCAGGCGCCCAGGTGATTTCTTCCGTCGTCTTCGGATCGAAATGCGCGGCGTATTCTTTAACCAGATCAAAGACCGGACGGCATTTAACTTTGCTTCCATCAGCCAGTGTGATTTCAACTGAACCTTCTAACATTGCTTCGGCAATTTTCGAATTTTTGAGACACGATTCGTGCGGCGGAAAAACTGGAGTTCACACCCGACACCTTGCGCCAAATTCTGGTAGAGGCTCCCTGGGCACAACTCGAATAAGAGGAATCCAGACGCTTCATCGGGAAT
>JANLTD010001021.1:0-1874 GCA_031362765.1 Acidobacteriota bacterium
GGAGAGTGGAGAGTAAAGAGTGGAGAGTTGGTCATTGACAGAAACATTTGAAAATACCATAAACGTTGCAATAACAGGGCTTAGCTTTGTTATTGGACTCTCCACTCTCCACTCTCCACTCTCCACTCCTTCTTTGGCACGCAATGTGCATTAGAGATGGCGGCTAGCTTGATGAAGTTTATCGAGACCCGCCGCCAACACTTCTCCGAGCGCGGTTTGCTACTGTGCTTGACCACCTTCCGAGCGTTCCTTCAGTTGTCCTTCCGATTGTGAGTCTGGTTAGAAATAGCCAGGCTCTCCTACTTTTAAAGCCTTTATTTATCGAATGTTCAGCAAAATCAACGCGTTTATTCAACTTGGTCAGACCTTTTTGCTTTGTTTTCGATCAAAGATTTCAAATTGACTGAATGATTACCGGTTTTGGAAACCGAATGACAAAAAACGTCATTTTCGTCTGACAAATTTTGTGCGCTATTTCAGATTGACCGTTCAATCTGAACGAGGGTCTTTCAAATTGAATGAAATTGACTGATTTTGTTCACAACTCGCCGCATTTTTTGCTAAACTGTTGGCGAGATGAATAAATTGACGCGCCTCAGAAATAATTTGCCTTCGCTTTTGAGCGCATGTTTAGCAATATTTTCCGCGATTCTATTGATTTTAGCGTTTCCCGGTTTCGAGTTTTGGTTTTTCGCATGGGTTGCGCTCGTGCCGCTGTTTTTTGCGGTCGAACGCGAAAAAGAATCGGTCGTCAAATCGTTTTTGACGGGCTGGCTGTTCGGTCTTGTTTTCATTTTCGGAACTTGCTGGTGGCTGACCTTCGCGCCGATCACTTATGCCGAAATGCCGTGGTTACTGGTTTATTTTTTTATGTTTTGTGCCGCCGCAATCGTCGGCATTTTGCCGGGAATCTTTGGCGCATTATTCTCGATTTTGCTGAAACAATTCGGCAGTTACGCAATTTTGTCCGCGCCTTTTTTGTGGACATTCACGGAATTTCTGCGAATGGGGCTGACGGGCAATAATTGGAACGCGATCGGTTATTCGCAGGCTTTTTTGCCATTTTGGCTGAGCTTGGCGTTTCCGGTCGATATTCGGTTGGCAAGTATCGGCGGCGTTTATTTAGTCGGGTTTTTTACTTTAATAATCGGCACGGTTTTAACATTTCTTTTGGTTCGAAAAAAAATTCTCGAAATATTCATTTTTATTTTATTATTTCTGTTTCTTGGCGGGACAATCGTCGTTTATAATTTGAGAACAGCAAGAAACGGATTAAGATCAGAACCAATTGTTGAATCTAAAATTATTGCCATTCAGCCGAATGTTCCGATGAATGGTCTGAGCTATGAAAAGTATCAGCAATTGCTTGACCGTCACATTGAGCTTGCCGAAAATGCCTTAAAACAACGAACAACGGCGGGCGTTCAGCCAACCACCGTTATCTTCCCCGAATCGCCGATGATCTTTCAATACGGCCGCGACGAAGATCTGCAAAAGTTCCTGCGTGATTTTGCCGTTCGAAATAATGTTTCGGTGATGTTCAATTCTGCCGAATTAGTGCCAAACGGCAAACAATCTTTCAATTCTGCCGTGATGATTGACCCGAAAGGCGCAAAGATCGCTCAATACGACAAGATTCATCTGCTTCCCTTTGGCGAATTTATACCGTTTCCGGAACCGATCGCCAGCGCGATGCCGGCGTTTGTCGGGAATTTTCAATTTGGCAATGAATACGATCTATTGCCGTTCGGCGAAGCGAAAGGCGGCGTGATGATCTGTTTTGAATCGCATTTCGGCGAATTATCGCGCGAATATACCTTGCGCGGCGCGGATGTTCTGATCGAAATGACGAACGACGGCTATTTGGGCAACAC
>JANLTD010000947.1:0-4944 GCA_031362765.1 Acidobacteriota bacterium
GTCGAACCTGCTGCCGGTTTCAAATTATTTAATGATAATGCCATTTTTCTATTCCTCTTAAATGGTAAATCGTGAATGATAAATCGTCAATAGACTATAAAATTTCCGAAAAGAAAAATCTATTCACGATTTACGATTCACGATTTACGAATCTTATTCGACAATTCTCAAAAGATGCGGGACTTTCGCCACAATGCCGCGCATTGAGGCATTGTCCGGTCGTGTAACCGTTTGATTCATTTTGGTAATTCCCAAACTTTTAACGATGTCCTTTTGCTTTTTGGAATAACCAATCGTGCTTTTATAATACTGGATCTTGATTGTTCCTTCGTTTGATGTTTCTGTTTTCTTTGCCATGTTTTTATTTTAGTTCAGAGTCCACGCTTTAGCGTGCAAACCGCCAGCGAAGCGCAGCGGTTTTTCCGCCTAAAGGCGGGACTCTAAACAAATTACAATAGTTCATCCACCTGTTTGCCGCGCAACCGGGCAACTTCAAACGGGTCTTTCATTCTCAAGAGCCCGTCAAAGGTTGCGCGAATGACGTTATGCGGGTTGTTTGAGCCGAGAATCTTCGTGCGTACGTTATGCACGCCTAAGCTTTGCAGCACCGCACGCACCGCGCCGCCCGCAATCACTCCGGTTCCTTCTTTGGCCGGTTTCAGCAAAACTCTCCCCGCGCCGTAATGACCGATGATCTCGTGCGGCAATGTTCCATCGATCAAAATGACTTTAATCAAATTCTTCTTCGCAGCTTCGACTGCCTTCTTGATTGCGTTCGGAACTTCTTTTGCCTTTCCGGTACCGAATCCAACGTGACCTGATTCGTCGCCAACAACGACCAAGGCCGCAAACGATAGGTTTTTACCACCTTTGACGACCTTTGTTACGCGATTGATCGAAATCAACTGGTCCTTCAAAATCAAACCTTGTGCAGAAATACTTAGTTTATTAGTTTTCATTGCTTTCTTCTTTTACTTCTTGATGCGCCGTTTCGTTTTTGTTTAATCCTGCTTCGCGCGTTGCGTCCAAAAGAGCTTTGACGCGTCCGTGATATAGATATCCGCCGCGATCAAAAACAACGTTTGAAACACCTGCCGCGAGTGCCCGTTCGGCGATTGATCTGCCGACTTTCTGCGCCGCTTCAATATTTCCGCCGGTCGTGCCCTTCAATTCTTTTTCGGTTGTCGAAGCGGCTGCCAGAGTCTTACCGTTTACGTCATCAATGACTTGTGCGTAAATGTGGTTCAGACTGCGAAACACCGCCAGACGCGGTCTTTCTGAAGTACCACTGACTTTCTTGCGAATGCGGGTATGAACTCCGCGACGAACATCTGCTCTGTTTTTCTGTGCCATAACTTTATCTCAAGTTTCAGGTTCCAAGTTCCAAGTTAAAAATCTTCTTAAACCTGGAACTTGAAACTTGGAACCTGGAACTATTTACCGGTTTTGCCCGGTTTCAATTTATAAACCTTATCAGCGTAGCGAATACCTTTGCCTTTATAGGCATCAGGTTTTCGCAGACGATTCAATTCCGCTGCTACTTGTCCGAGTTTTTGTTTGTCAATACCACTCAGAGTCAAAGTCAATTGGTATTGGTTAATTGACGTTTTCGTACCAACTCTTTCGGCTTTGGCTTCAATGCCTTCCGGTAATTGATATTCGATCGGGTGCGAATAGCCGAGCGAAAAAAGGATCTTGGTGCCTTGAACATCCGCTTTGTAGCCAACGCCGACAAGATCCATCTCTTTCTTAAAGCCATCCGTCACGCCGACAATGGCATTATTTGCCAAAGCCCGCGCCAGACCGTGAAAAGCGCTGAGATCATTGTTCGCACGCTCGGCGACCAGTGCGCCTTCGTCTTGTTTGAATGTGACACCTTGCGGAATCGGAGATTTGAGCGTTCCTTTCGGACCCTTTACTTCCAATTCGTTGTCGTTGATCGTCACGCTTACGCCTGCCGGTATCGTAATCGGTTTTTTTCCTACACGAGACATAATTTTTTTGAGGGATGAGGGATGAGGGATGAGGGATGAATAAAACAAAATGCTTTCTTCTTTCCTCGTCCGTCATTCAACATCCGCTTTTTTCCAAATTTATGAGTTTTGAGTTTCGGGATTAAAATTCATCCCTCACCCCTCATCCCTCATCCCTTAATAGACTTGTGCCAAAATTTCGCCGCCAAAATTTTCTTTGCGGGCTTTTTTTCCACTCATCAAACCACGCGATGTGGAAACGATGTTAATTCCATAGCCGCCGAGAACCCGGGGAATCTCGCCTGCACCGACATAAACACGACGACCCGGCCGAGAAACTCTCGAAAGGTGCGTGATTGAAGAAATGCCTTTGGCATCGTAGCGCAGGAAAATGCGGATCGTATATTTTGTGCCCTCGCCCTTGGTGACAAAGTTATTGATATAACCTTCTTCTTTCAAAATACGCGCAATTTCTAATTTTAACTTTGAACCCGGAATGTCCACGCGGCTGTGTTTCGCGGCAATTGCGTTGCGAACTCGCGTGAGCATATCGGCTATCGGATCTGTCATTCTTATTAACTCCGTTTAATATTACGGCGGTTCGGTATTTTTCCGCCTGCCGTATTCAATAATAAAACTACCAACTTGATTTCGTTACGCCCGGAATCTGCCCTTCGAGAGCCAGTTCGCGCAAAGCAATGCGCGACATTCCGAATTTTCTCAAAAATCCTCGCGAACGTCCGGTTTGCGAACAGCGATTACGAACCCGAATCGGACTGGCATCGCGCGGAAATTTTTGCAGCCTGATGACGGCTTCATCAATTTGTTCGATCGACGAAGCGGGACTGCTGATGATTTTTTTCAATGCCGCCCGCCGTTCTGCGTAAAGCGCGACTTTCTTTTTGCGTTTGTTGTTTTTTACAACTTTACTGATTTTTGCCATTGTTATTCTCTAAAATCTATTGACGAAACGGCATTCCGAGTGCTTTCAGAAGCGAACGTGCCTGTTCGTCTGTCGTTGCCGTTGTGACGATTGAAATATTCATGCCACGGGTTTTGTCAACCTTGTTAAAATCAATTTCCGGGAAAATAAGTTGTTCGCGAATTCCGAGCGTGTAATTTCCACGGCCATCGAAAGCCTTGCCCGAAATTCCGCGAAAGTCGCGAACACGCGGCAGTGCAACCGAAATCAGCCGATCCAGAAATTCATACATCCGATCGCCGCGCAATGTGACCATCGTCCCGATGTTCATTCCCTGCCGAAGCTTAAAAGCAGCAATTGATTTTTTTGCCTTCGTGACGACCGGTTTTTGTCCCGTCACGGATTTCAATTCCTCGACGGCCGTATCGAGAACTTTCGCATTGGCAATTGCTTCGCCAATTCCCATATTGACGACGATCTTTTCCAATTTAGGAACCGCCATCGGGTTTTCGATACCGAATTCTTTGGCAATTGCCGGAGCAATTTCTTTTTTGTATTTTTCTTTTAATCTTGCCATTTTCTTATATTTGTTTGGGACCCACGCGGCGTTCGCTTCGATTGTTATGACAAACTGGTAAAATTTGTAAATGCATCTAAGTTGGCGCCCGTGTTACCAAACCTCAAAATCTATTGTTCGTCGGTTGCTTCTTTCTTCGCGGTCCGCGCCCATTGCGGGTCCGCAACTACTTTTCCGCTTTTCGCAACGCGAACCTTTTTTCCGTCCTGAACTTCGTATTTAACGCGCGTCGGTTTGCCTGTCTCAGGATCGATCAACGCCACATTCGAAACATTTAGCCACGCTTCCTGCTGAATAATTCCGCCCTCGATATTCATTTGCGGAACTGCTTTGCGGTGGCGTTTCATGATCATCGCACCTTCAACCTTGATTTTTCCGTTGATCGGGTCAACCGCGATGACTTTTCCGCGCAGCGGCTGGCGTTTGCCATTGCTGTCGTATCGGTTAAATTCGCGTCCCGCAATAAAAACAACCTGGTCGCCGCGTTTGATCTTACTTCTAATTGTTCCCTTCTTTAGTACGTTTTTCATGCTCTTAAATCACCTCCGGCGCGAGGCTCACGATCTTCATAAAGTTTTTCTCGCGCAGTTCGCGGGCGACCGGGCCAAAAACGCGGGTGCCGATCGGTGAACCGTCATCTTTGATCAAAACCGCCGCGTTTTCATCGAAGCGAATATAGGTACCGTCTTTACGTCGAACTTCCTTGCGGGTTCTGACGATCACTGCGCTGTAAACTTTACCTTTTTTGGCTGTTCCATCGGGCGACGCTTCCTTGACAGTAACTTTGATTTTATCGCCAAGCCGTGCAATTTTGCCCGTTGAGCCGCCGATCGGCATAATCATTACAACGCGTTTCGCGCCTGAATTGTCTGCGACCGTTAAAGAGGTCTGCATTTGAATCATTGCTTTATCACTCCGTTTCGGTGGTCGGTGGTCAGTGGTCGGTGGTCAGAAAATACTTTACTGTCCACTGTCCACTGTCCGCTGTCCACTATTTTTCTGCCTTCTGAATAATTTCAACGACACGCCAGCGTTTTCGCGCTGAAAGCGGTCGTGTTTCGACGATCCGAACTTTGTCTCCGATACTCGCTCCGGTTTCGTCATGCGCCATAAATTTCTTCCGGCGCTTGATGTACTTGCGGTAAATCGGATGCTTGACAAGCCGGTCAACCCGAACGGTGACGGTCTTCGTCATCTTATCCGAGGAAACGATCCCGATTTTTTCCGCCCGTTTGCTGATCTTTTCTTCCGCTGCGATGATCGGAATTTCTTCAACGGTTTCCGTAACTTCAACCGGCGCGGCTTTGCGGCTCTTTTTCGGCTTTTCTGCAACCGCTTCTGATTTTTCTCCAGCTTCGGCTTCGACTTCGACGGTATTCGTTTCCGCTACCGCGTTTTCTGCGGGAACTTCCGCTTCGGCGGCTTGCGCTTCGACAACGGTTTCTTCGGCCGCCGCTTCTACTTCGGCCGCG
>JANLTD010000982.1:0-2516 GCA_031362765.1 Acidobacteriota bacterium
TCCAGCTCAAACGCAGAGTCGATGGCTCTCCGAAGAGCAGCTGCAAAGTTCGGTTTAGGTCTTGCGCTTTATGACCAATAAGACTGTTTTGCCCCATTACTGAGCGGCATAGTTTTTGCCTACTTGAAAATTACTGAAAAATTTAAGATTTTTGCCCACGAAAGACACGAAAGGCACGATATGTTAGACATTCATATTTTGACAAAAGCGGGCGTAAAACAACCCTTCCAGACCTCAAATTTACTGTCAATTGATTGATAACCTTTCATCTTTTCTCAAATTAAAGGTGAAAAAAGACCTGATAAAACCAATTACAGGTTAGGAAGGGTTGTTTTACGCCAATGGCATTAAGTTAAGGAGAAAACGTAAAACAGAGTGTTAGTCTGTTTCTCCGGCTTTTCTTTATTTAACAGCTAGTTAGCGGCGCAAAAGTGAAACAGGCTAACAGCCTGTTTTACGTTTTATGCCCAATTTTCCGCTTAACTTAATGCCATTGTGTTTTACGCCCGCTCTTTGAGCACAGATTTTATTATCCGATTCATCCGCGTAAATCGGCGGCTAAAATTTCTTAAAATCTCTGCGTTCTCCGCGCACCCTGCGTTTAAAATTATTGTGCAATTGCATTAAACAAAAGCGGAAATGTCGCCAAGCTCTGTCCGCGATATTGCGGGCGGAAACCGAACAAAATGATCTTGCCTTTGCCTAATGTGAATTCGACGAGCGCGGCTTTGCCCGCAATCTTTTCCACGCCCAATGCCCAGCCTGACAATAAAATATCGTTTGGATTTTTCGGATACGAAGCGATTACGCGGGCGTTTGTCGCGTCGGTGATTTCAAACGCGGGCGAGTTTTCAAACCACGCGATTGATTGCGCGGGCATTCCCTTCGCGATTGGCGACGTTGTGTCAATTTCCGTACGCAGAATCGAGCCGGGAATATAGAAATCCTTGCGTGCGAGGCCTTTCGTGACATCGTTGACGGGCAGATCAAATTGTTCGATGGCGAAATCCGAAGCGCGATTGAGAAAGACGAGCGTGCCGCCCGCTCCGACAAATTTCTTTAAGTTGGCGACGCCGTCTGCGCCAATCCCGCCCGTGTATTCGTCGGGCATCGTTCCTTTCGCAAAGCCGTTCAAGATTTGATCCGGCGATTGGTCGGGGAAGATGATTGTGTTTGTTTTGGAAATTAAATTATTGCTTTGAATTTCTTTATTAAAGACTGAACGATATTTAATTTTTTCTAAAAGTAAACCGGAGTTAAAAATCTTTGGAAACAATTCATCGTCAAAAATCCAACGAGTCCAGCCTTCGTCCATTGATGGAACATAAGATTTATAAAGCAGTTTCATTTTATTTGAGGATTTATTTATTAACTCACTAATATCTAAATCTCCAATGCCTAAAGGACTTTCAGCTAAACTTTCTTTTGGCATAGGAAAGGAACGAAAAACTTTATTAACCTTTGTTTCAGTAAATAGCGCGAGTGTGTGTGCCGTGACATCATAAGGTGGAATCGGTTGTCCTTTGTCATCCAACAAATCAGGGTATTTTTGCGATTCAATCATTGCCTTCGCAAAACTTGCATAAGGTTGGTCTAAACGAACAATATCTGTTCCGTTATCATATTTTTTTCCATTAACGGAAAACGGAACTGCTCTTGTTATTTCAACTCCTGCCGTTTCCAACGCTCCCGTTAAATATAATCCGTAATTGTTTTTTTCGGCTTCAAACACGTAAGCAAACAGTTCGCCGTCCTTGCGCGGTCTGACGGCTTCTTTGCCGATGGCGTAAAATCTCGTCAGCCATTTTGCGCGGTTGTCGGACGCGTGTTTGAGGATCGAAAACGCAGCGGTCGTCATATATCGCGTAATGTCGCTGAGGTGCCATTCGCCGCCTTTCCAGACAGGCGCGAAGTTTGGCGTTTCTTTTTTTGCATCGTAGCCGAGGCTGCCGCGCAGATCTTAAAACTTGACGTTAATCGGTGTCGCCAGACGCGCTGAAGCGGTTTCCGACAAGATCCGCACGCCGCCGTGATAGTGCGAATAGGCGCGCGCCGGCGTCCACGCGTCGTAGGTCGAGTTCGTCGTGATGCCTTGGAAACCTTGATCGCGCATTCGTTTGGCTATGAAATTTCCGAGTTCGGTGTAGCCTTCAACCAATTCTTTCGGTACATTCGGTTCGACAGGCTGCAAATAAGGCGGCAAAAACAATCTTGCGCCCAAAGAACCTTGCTGATGAATGTCGTTGACGATCTGCGGATGCCAGACGTTATGAATTTTATCAACCGTCAGTTGCGTTTCAACCTGCGTGAACGCATACCAATCGCGGTTGTCGTCGTGCCCGACGTATTTGTGATAAAGCTCCGGCGGGTCGGTGCCTTCAAAGGGCGTTCCAAGCGTTTTGTCATACCAGTTTTTGATAATGTCCACACCGTCGGGATTTAAGGAAGGAACGAGCAGAATAATCGTGTTGTCTAAAATTTGGCGCGTTTCCGCGTCGCTTGCATTCGCTAGTTTG
>JANLTD010001000.1:0-2198 GCA_031362765.1 Acidobacteriota bacterium
CAAGAGTCGCATCCGCCTTTGGCTCAACGATTTTCAGCGTCGGTTTTGCTTCGTCCTGTTCGCCTCGGTTTTTCATCATCTCAACGATTTTCGGCGGCCGCGGAACTTCCGATAAATTCTGCTCGGCTGGCGCGTTATTCGTATTCGCAGTGTTTGTGCCGGCGCGGTTCGCATTCATATCCGTCGCCGGATCGCAGGCTGTCAAAACTGCGAACGCGATAATTGCAATTGCTAACTTAGTACATTTCATCATTGCTCCGTAAGGCGGAAGCCCGCGCGTAAGCAAGGGCGTATTTGCGCGAGTGAATCCGCCATTTCTTACACGCGGGCTTCTGCCTTTAATAATTCTTCCGTCTTTTCAAATTCAAAAACTTCCGCGACACGTTTGACAATGATATTTTCGACTTCGCGTAGATCAAGCTCGCGCCCGAGAAGCTTGTCCATCGAAGTGACGGGCTCGCCCTCGCAGGCAATGATCCAGTTAAAATAGCTCAGATCCGTGTTCACATTGAGCGCGAAACCGTGCGTCGTCACCCAACGCTTCAGATGCACACCGATCGCGGCTACTTTGCCGTCGTTTGTGTGAACGCCCGTCAAACCTTCGATTCGAAAACTTTCGATACCGAAATCGGCAAGCGTGCGAATCAAAACTTCTTCAAGATTGCGAACAAAAAGATGCACGTCCTCTTTGTATGAACTCAAATTGATGATCGGATAGCCGACGATCTGCCCGATGCCGTGATAGGTCACTTTGCCGCCGCGATTTGTCTCAAAAACTTCCGCGCCGATCGTTTTTAGAATTTCCGCCGATGCCAAAACGCCGTTTTCCTTAGCGCGGCGACCGATCGTATAAGTGTGCGGGTGTTCAAGAAGAAGCAGATAATCTCTTTCACGAGCGAAAATAACCTCTGTTTCGAGCGTTTTTTGCAATTCCAAAGCGTCGGCATAATTGATCCGACCAAGACGGCGAACTTCAAGGAGCCTTTTTTGCATCTCTTTTATGATAAAATTTTACGGACAAAATTACTATTCGACAATCAGATATGAAAACAAACAAATATTTATCGAAAGGAACTTTTTTAGTGTTCGCGGTGGTTCTGAGTTTTGCCTTTTCAGCCGAAGCGCAAAAGAAAAAACCGGTGACAACTAAAAAGCCGGCAACGACAAACACAACGACAAACGCGCTTGAAATCAAACAAAACGCAGAAAAAACCTCGATTCAACTGAAAAACGTCACGACTTTTCTTTATAAACTCGGCGGTATCGCCAGCGCGATCGAGGCTTTGGACAATGACGCGAAAGCCAACAAGCTCTCGAAAGCACAGCTTGACAAATTCACCCAGCAGAAACAAGCGGTTATCTCGAGCATCAGAAATCTGAAAGCCGGACTCGCCGCTTTGGAAGTCGAATTTCGCGCGAAACCCGCGCTTAAACCTTATCTTTTACAAATTGAGGGAATTACGGAATTAGGCAATCAGTCGGAAGATTTGGCGGCAGCCGGAAAATTTACCGATTCAGGCAGAGTTTTTCTGACGGTCGTTGAAAAATTAGCCGATACGCTCGTGGCAATGCCGTGATTTGAGGGTTGAGGGATGAGGGATGAGGGATGAGTTTAATATTTTACGATCGCTGGATCGCGAGAACACTTTCCCTCAATTTGTCCGTCTTGCTTTCGCCAGAGACTCAACCTACGGTTTGATAAACGAAAATTCCATAAATCTCCTAAATGTTTACAGTTAGGATCGCCGTATGAAAAGGTAACTTGGTATAAGCCTGGCGTCTCTTGCCATATGTCGCTAAATAGGTAAACATTTATCTTTTTCTGTTCAATTTCGTCAGTAAAGAGTAGTTGAAATTCTACGTTTTTAATGGAAGGCAACCAAGATTTTTGGATCCCTTCTTTAGCGAGGTAAATCACTTTCGGCGCATTGCTCGGCTTGAAGTAGTAACTTAAAACTCTCTTTACAACCCGTCCTATGTCTTGTTGCCGAAGTTCAACAACATAAAATACAGTACGTGCAGTTTGACCTAAAGTAGCTATTGAAAACACGGAGATTAAAATTAGCCAAAATATGAATTTCAGAACAACTGTTAAATTGTGTGGTCGATTACTGCGTTTCATAAGCTAAATTCTCTAAATTTGTTTAAGAAGGGTCGTTTTTGCGACACTCCGATTATAAACTATACTCAAAACGTTC
>JANLTD010001014.1:0-5595 GCA_031362765.1 Acidobacteriota bacterium
CTCCTTTTCAGGCTTCAAACCTGTTATGTTTTTTGATCAAAACAAGGATACGCTATTTTTACCTTTTTTCCATTTCCACAACTTTTGATACTACCTCGACGGCATAAAAGTTTTAGATATTACTACCGGGCAAGAAGTTTACAATTTCACTTCGATACCAAGTAGCGAGGTCGCTATAAGTTCGGATGGAAAAACTTTAGCAACTGGTCATTACGATGGTTCGATTAAACTTTGGAACTTTTTAACAAAGCAAGAAGTTAGGTCATTCATTAGCAGCAAGGGGCAAATTTTTGGTCTGATTTTTAGCCCTGACGGCAAAATTTTGGTTAGCGGTGGTTTTGATAGATCACTTACATCTTGGAATGTGGAAACAGGAAAAATATTACAAACAATTACGGGAATTTATCCTGTGCGAAATTCCATCGGGTTCAGCCCTGACGGTAAATTATTAATGTTTGCTAACGAGAGAAATCAACTAAATTTCACAGAAACCGCCACAGGAAGAGTGGTTAAAGCGATAAATACAAGCGGAGTTGTGATTAGTGCGGCATTCAGTCCTGACGGTAAAAAAATAGTAACTGCAAGTAATACTATGCTTACAATTCCGGCAAATAAAGAAATTCCTTACACGGTAGAAACATGGGATTTTTCCAGCGGGCGACAAATTCAATCAATAAATGCGTCATATTTTTATTCTTTTGATTTTTTTCCAATTTCTTTTAGTCCCAATAGTCAAGATATTGTCTTTGGATATGTATCTGCCACAAATGACTCGACCATTACTGTTTTTTCATCCAAATCTGGAAAAATAAATAGCGTTCTTTCATCTGAAAGCAAGACGATAACGGACATAGCTGTAAGTAAAAATAAACAGTTGTTTGCGGTTGGGTTACGTAATGGCGCGATTAAGATGTGGAATTTATCAAATGGCGGTGATTTCAAAAATTTAGAAGGATTTTCAGGTGCTGTAGGTCAGTTAGCTTTTAGCTCAGGCGGGAAATTTTTAGCAGGTGTTGGCAACGATCCAATCGTTAAAATTTGGGATACAGCAACCGGAAAATTAAATCAAACTCTTTCAGGACATTCGGGTTTTGTTACATCTGTTACTTTTAGTGAAGATGAGGGATTTTTAGCGACCACAGGTATACAGGATCGTGCGATAAGAATTTGGAATGTGAAAACTGGTGAACAAGTGCAAGTTATTTCACAAGCGGAGATTCCGATGAGCGTTGAGTTTAGTCCTGATGGTAAAAAAATTGTTTGTGGCGGTTACTTTGGAGTTAAATTGTTTGATATTTCAACAGGTTCGGAGCTAAAGAGTCTCCATAACATTTCACCTTTTATTGCTGGTGATAGATATATGTATAATTTTTCAGATGTTGGTTTCAGCTCTGATGGGAAGAAAATAGTTGGGTTACTTAGAATATTGCCGAGCGGGAACGCTCTTAGGTCAGACGAAGATTTTGAAAAATATAAAGATGTAATTAAAGTTTGGGATTCTGCATCAGGGAAAGAAATCCTGACTTTCATTCCACATTCTAGCGGAACAACTAGCGTAAGTTTTAGCCCAAATGGGCAAACTATATTAACAAGCGGACAGGATCAAAAAGTAAAACTTTGGAGTGCCGCAAATGGAAGCGAAATTCGGACATTAGAAGGGCATCAAGGTATTGTTACGGAAGCTACATTTAGCAATAATGGAGAAAATATCTTTAGCTGCGGTGCCGATGGAACTTTACGAAATTGGGATACAATCACAGGAAAGTTGATTTTCAGTCTTTTTCCAACAAGTAATGATGATTGGCTTATTATTACTCCAGAAGGATTTTTCGACGGTTCGCCTAGAGGATGGAAACAACTTATTTGGCGATTCAATAATAACACGTTCGATTACGGCGCAGTCGAGCTTTATTTTAACGAATTCTTTTATCCGAATCTTTTGCAGGATGTTTTGGCGGGAAAATCGCCGCAGCCGAAAGCGGGGCAGGAACTTGAAAAGATTGACCGAAGGCAGCCGAAAGTTGAGATTGCTTCGATTAATGGACAGAATAAAGCGGAAACGATTTCGACTGATAAGCGGACGGCGAATGTTGTCGTTGAAGTGACCGATAACACGAGCGAAAAGAAACAGCCCGCTCATAACGCGACGAGCGGCGCACAGGATTTGCGGCTTTTTCGGAATGGTTCGCTGGTCAAGCGTTGGAATGGCGATGTTTTTGAAAAGGCGAGCGGTTGCGAAAAGGTTCAGACCAAAGCGAATGAGCCGCGCCGTGTGCGTTGTTCGTTTGAAACGGCGATCACGGCGGGCGCGAATAATTTTACGGCTTACGCTTTTAATTCGGCGAATGTGAAATCGAATGACGATGCGGCAAGTATCGAAGGCAAGTTTCCCAAAAAAGACGGCACGCTTTATATTTTGGCGATTGGTGTCAATAAATACGCCAATTCAAATTACAATCTGAATTTTGCGGTGCCGGATGTCGTGGAAATCGGCAAGGCAATCGAAGCCGGACAGAATAAACTCCGCGCTGATGCCAATCTCAAACAATATGCGGAAACGCGCATCATCACTTTGAAGGACGAAACGGCGACCAAAGATAATATTCTGCTTGCCCTAGATCGCTTCACAAAATCGGGCGCGGCAAACACTTTGCCCGAAAAACTTTGCGCGAACTTATCCGAACTGCTTTGCCTTCAGTTAAAAGCCGAATTTGCGAAAATCAAACCGACCGAGCCGGAAGACGCGCTCGTTATTTATTTTGCCGGACACGGAACTTCCCGCGAACAGAGATTTTATCTGATTCCGCATAATTTTACCGGCGAAGGCGAAGAATCTTTGATCAAACAAAGCGTTTCTGATACGGAATTAAACGATTATCTCGAAAAAGTTGATGCCGGAAAACTTTTGATGGTGATTGACGCTTGCCAGAGCGGTCAGGCGCTCGGCGGAAACGCGGAAGGCCGCGCACCGATGAATTCAAAAGGATTGGCACAGCTCGCCTACGACAAAGGTATGCTGATCCTGACCGCCACGCAAAGTCAGCAAGCCGCACTCGAAGCCGTCCGCATCGGCGATAAAAAGATCGAACACGGCTTGTTGACCTACGCTTTGCTTGAAGCGCTTTCAAACAAGGAAGCCGACAAGGATAACAATCAGCAGATCTGGGAACGCGAATGGTTCGATTTTGCGGTCGGACAAGTCCCGATCTTGCAGCGCGAAGCGATGACGCAGCGCAGTATCGATCTGAAAAACGGAGTCGAGAGAAGCGATGTTTTTTACGTCGGCGGTGATAAGGCAAATGACCCGAACAATCGCGGATTGCAAACCCCGCGCGTCTTTTATCGGCGCGAAGCGGAAACCAATCCGTTCATTCTCGCCAAACCTTGAAAAATTGTCTCTAATCGGTTTTTTGGCTTTTGTTCTGGGGCTACATACTTGGTGAATTTTCTACCAAAATGAATGAGAGTTTTAGTCTTGAGTGATCGCTAAACCTTTGAGTTTGTTTTCTTCTCCAAAATTAAAGATATTTGAAAATCGAATTTCTCTAACTCAGCCAGCATTTCTAAAAAAAGTTTTCTCAAGAGTGTAACCTTTTTTTTAATTAGCGACACTCCAAAATGAAAGAGCTGTTAAAGGGCTCTTAAAATTAAAAGAAAAAGGAGAAAATTATGGATTTTTGGTCGAGAGTAAAAAAAGTAACAGGACAGTGTGCAGCCAATACTGAACTTGATGATTTGAAGGCAATTGTTCAGACGGCGAACGGAAGAATTGATAAGGTTTTGCTTGGAGGCAAACTTGTGCAAAGCGATTCAAGGATTTTTGAAAAATTGGGCAAGGCAAACGAAGCACTTGGAAAAGTCGGCGAGGCTCTGAATATCGCACAAGATATTTGTCTGGATCTGGGAGCCGTCGGGCGCATCCACGATGCAGTTAAGATTCTCAATGCCGACAACGGAAATGTCATTTATAACGATTCGGAAAAAGCGGCGCAAGCCTTTGGAGATTTGTTCGTCGGTTTTGGACGGCTCTGTCGCCATTTACCGACGGTCGGAAAAGACGTCGGGCAATTTTTAGAAGGTGCGGGCGATTTCTTTGTCAATATGAATAGAAAGATCAATCCAGGTTTGAGATGGAAGAATAAATGGAATGAAATAAATAAAGGTGCATCTGAAAGCGGATACCGGTTTTAATAATCATCATCATAAAAGGCTTTATAGTAGTTAAAAAAACCATAAAGCCTAATAAATTCAGCTCAATGGAAGCATTCAACTGATGTTTGGGAAATAAAACCGTGATATAACTGTTGGAAACAAAATGTCTTGAAGAACAAGTTTAAGTTAAAGTCGGTTATTGGCTCTTTGTTACCACGAGAACAGAAGTTAACAGCAAAGGATAAGTGACTAAGATTGGCTAGGAATTATTGAAAAAAATATGATCAATTAAAATGGTGAAGGCAATGAAAAGAAACGTTTTGTTTGTTTTGATTATCATCGGTTTATGTCTGACAATTCTCGGACAGCGACCTGAACTTGTGGTGCAAACAGGAAACACTGGTAATGTTGACACAATTGAATATTCCCCGGACGGGACAGTCATCGCTAGCGGACAATCTGATGGTGAGATAAAGTTATGGAATTCAACAAACTTGACTGAACTGAGAAATTTCCCTGTAAATTGTAGGACACTTGCTTTTTCGCCAGACGGAAAAGTGTTGGCAAGTGGAGGATATGAAACAGATATTTATCTTTGGGATCTAAAAACCGGTAATTTACTTAAAAAAGTAAAGGGACACACAAGTGTTGTATTGACCTTAGCTTATTCTCCCGACGGAAAATATTTAGTAACCGGAGGAGGCGAAGGCGATAGTACAGTTAGACTTTGGGATGTAAAAACTGGCAAAGAATTAAAGAAATTTATCGGACATCGGTTTTGGGTGAACTCGGTTGAATTTTCCCCAGATGGTAAAACCATAGCAAGTAGTAGTTTTGACGGCACGATTAAATTGTGGAGTACAACCACCGGACAAGAAATAAAAACTTTCAAAGGTCATAATAATGATGTTCTCCGCGCAACCTTTTCACCAAAGGGAAAGATTCTAGCCAGCAGTGGTATGGATCGAACGATTATGCTTTGGAATATCGAAACCGGAGAAATAGTAAAAAAACTACAGGTGAATTTCATACCTTCGAGACTGACATATACGCCTGATGGAGAAATGTTGGCATTTGGGAACGATTTTGAAGTAAACCTGTTAAGTATTCAGACTGGTGCAGTTCGCAAGATTGATAGTACTGCTACAATTCGGGGAAAAGGAATTACTTTCTCCCGTGACAACAAGACATTCGTGACGGGAATTAAAGGGGGAATTGCACAGTGGAACATCCAAAATGGAAGAATGTTAAAAGCATCAAAAGGGTTCCGCTTGTATATTTCTTCAGTAGAATCTTCACCTAATGGGAAAATATTAGCTTCGATTGTTGGAGAAACAGTAAAATTTTTAGATCTGACAAGCGGATTGGAGCTGGAGAGCGTTAGATTTGAAACTCTGGATTCTCTTCACCAAATTGCCTTTTCTCCTGACAACAAGTTAATAG
>JANLTD010001046.1:0-1605 GCA_031362765.1 Acidobacteriota bacterium
TAGTTTGTTGATAATTCTTTTCTTATTTGTTTTTTACATCATGGTTTTCATGATGTGCAGTTGATTCAGATTTAATCATTTTGATTGAAAGTTCAGAAATTTGATATTGCGATAAAGCAATTGTTGTTTTACTAAACCAAATATACCTTTTTTAAGATCGATGCTTGAATGATATTTAACAAATCAAAATACATAACTTTTACATTTATAAGAATCAAGACGGAAAATGGACGAGAGTAAAAGAAATCTATAATTATCATTGCGGTTATTAGATTTGATCCAAAAAGAAACACGAATAAACACAAAATTTGACAAAAAAGATGTGTTTCTTCGTGTTTCTTTGCATTGCTGAGCGGTCTAAAAATTGCAAGGGCTTTGAAAACTAAGAAAATCTGCCTACGAAAGACACGAAAAAAACGAAAAAAAACATTTTTTCCAAACCTAATTTCTTGTTTTCGTTCCTTTCGTGTGTTTCGTAGGCAAAAATCTTAAAATATTTCATAAATTTCAAGCAAGCAATAACTGTGCCGCTCAGTAATGGTTTCTTTGTGGAAAAATAAATATGAAAATCGTTTTTATGGGAACGCCGAAAGCGGCAGTTCCTGCTTTGGAAAGAATTTTGCAGGACGGGCACGAGACGGTCGCCGTTTATACGCAACCCGATCGGCCTTCGGGGCGCGGCAATAAAATTTCGTTTTCGCCGGTCAAAGAATTTGCCGTGCAGCATAATTTACAGATCTTTCAGCCGACAAAAATAAAAACCGCCGAGGCTTTTGAACTTTTTGCATCTCACAAAGCAGATGTGTTGGTCGTTGTTGCCTACGGGAGAATTTTGCCGCTTTCCTTGCTTGAAGCGTTTCCGAAAGGTGCGGTTAATGTGCATTTTTCGCTGCTTCCGAAATATCGCGGAGCGGCGCCGGTCAATTGGGCAATAGCGAACGGCGAACAAAAGACCGGCGTGACAACGATGAAGATGGATGTTGGTCTCGACACCGGCGATATTTTGCGGGTCTCGGAAACCGCGATCGGAAATGAAGAAAATGCGATCGAATTGATGGACAGATTATCTGTTATCGGTGCCGAATTGCTTTCGGAAACTCTTGATAAAATTGATATATTAACGCCGCTGCCGCAAAATCACGACGCGGCTTCCTTTGCGCCGATCATGAAAAAGGAAGACGGCGCGATCAATTGGAATCTAACGGCGCGCGAGATAGCGAATCGTGTGCGCGGTTTTCAACCGTTTCCGACGAGTTACGCAAAATATCAGGATAAGAAACTGACGATCTGGAAGGCGCAAAAATTTCAGACTTCAGATCTAAAATTTCAGCTGCCCGGAGAAATTCTTGAAGCAAAAACTGATAAATTATTGATTTCTTGTGGTCAAAATTCAGTTTTGCAGATCGAAGAATTACAACTCGAAGGCAAGAGAAGAATGACCGTACGCGATTTTTTGAACGGAATAAGATTGCAGATCGGAGAAAAATTAGATTAAAAAATGTCGGAAACGAATTTTCAAATTATTACATTTTACGAGTTCAAAAAGCTCACAGATCTTCCAGAAACAAAGTCGTTTTTGGAATATTCGATGGCTGAATTTAATAT
>JANLTD010001072.1:0-2022 GCA_031362765.1 Acidobacteriota bacterium
AGGACAATCATCGAAACCCAAGCGGAAACGGTCGAGGAGATCGGGCAATCGTGCAACGCCGGAACAGGTTGCGGTTCGTGCCAGTTTTTGATCAGGGAATTGATCGACATTTACGAGCGCGAAAATTAACAACTTTCAGCAATAAATTTTTGTATGCTATAATCTGAAAACTTAAACCGCTTTCGGGGCGGAAAATTTATTTATAAAGGAATTAAAACGGATTTTAAGTTAAAATCCAAAATCTGAAATCGAATATTTAATGGACGACCCTGCTAGTTTATTTCTGCTTTTTCTTGCCGAACCCGTCACAACGGAAACGGCATCCACACTGACTTACACTTTATTAAACATTTTTTTGGTAATTGTTTTGGTTTTTGCCAACGGATTTTTCGTGGCAGCGGAATTTGCCTTTGTTGCTGTCCGCAAGTCGCGCATCGAAAATCTGGCGAACGAAGGCAAGATCGCGGCAAAACGGCTGCTCGAAATCCTGACCAATATGAGCGCGTATCTTTCCGCCGCCCAGCTCGGCGTAACGCTTGCTTCGCTCGGACTCGGTTGGGTTGGCGAACCGGCGATCGCATCGGTTTTGGAAGGCCCTTTGTCACTTTTGCCTGAAGCCGCACGTCATACAATTGCGTTTCTGATTGCTTTTTCGCTGATCAGTAGTTTGCACATTGTTTTGGGCGAACAAGCCCCGAAGCTTGTCGGGTTGGCGATTGCCGAAAAAGTGGCAATGGCGACAGCGTTGCCGATGAAGATCTTTTACACAACTTTCAAGTTGCCAATTCACGCACTTGACTGGGCAAGTGCGAAAATCGTCAATCTTTTCGGCATCGAAGCGTCGAGCGAACACGCTTCGATCTATACGGAAGACGAGATTCGCCAACTGATAACGATTTCTGAACAAAGCGGGCATCTCAATAAGGAAGAGCGACGTTTGATCAATAAGGTTTTTGAATTTTCGGAAACGACTGTTCGCGAAGCGATGGTTCCGCGCACGGAAATTGTCGCCATTTCCGAAAGCTGCACGCTCGAAGAGATCGCCCGCGCTTTTCGGCAGCACGCCTATTCGCGGTTGCCCGTTTATCGCGGTTCGCTCGACGATATTGTCGGCTTTATTCACAGCAAAGATCTGATGCCGTTTCTGCTTCGTCCGAAAAATTTCCAACTCGGAAAAGTCGTCCAAAAACCGATGTATGTCGTTGATACGGCGCGGCTCGAAGATGTTCTCAGGCAAATGCAGCGCGAAAAATTTCATTTTGGATTTGTCGTTGACGAACACGGCGGCGTTGAGGGAATCATCACACTCGAAGACCTTTTGGAAGAAATTGTCGGCGATATTTCCGACGAACACGACGAAGAAGTCAACGAACAGATCCAACCGCAGCCCGACGGCGGTTTTGTGCTTGACGGCAGTTTAGCGATCCGCGATCTGAATCGCCGTCTGAAAATGAATCTGCCCGTTTCAGAAGGCTACACGACGATCGCCGGATTTTTAATGAGCGAAGCCGGGCAAGTTTTAACCGAAGGCGAAACCGTTCCGTTCAACGGACATATTTTTAAGATCGAAAAGGTTGATAAACGGCGGATCATCAAGGTTCGGATGGAAAAATCTTAAAAGGTAAAAGGTAAAAGGTAAAAGGTAAAAGGCAAAAGCAAGGATGAAATTATTTTCCTGCTTTTGCTTTTTTGTCTTTCGCCCGAATTCACGCTAAATTTAATCTACAAGTTTTAATACAAATCTATTTGGGAGTTTTTTATAAAAAAATGAGTTTAATTGAAGAAGTTTGGGCGCGGGAAATTCTTGATTCGCGCGGAAATCCGACGGTCGAAGCGGAAGTTATACTGGAAGACGGCACGACCGGACGGGCGGCAGTTCCGTCGGGCGCGTCAACGGGCGAGAACGAAGCTGTCGAATTGCGTGATGATGACAAAGGCAGATATTTAGGCAAAGGCGTTTTGAAAGCGGTTGAAAATATTACCGAAAAAATCGCTTATGAATTGGAAGGTTTGGACGCGCTC
>JANLTD010001038.1:0-3320 GCA_031362765.1 Acidobacteriota bacterium
TTCAAGCAAAAAAGGCTCACTACGCTTGTAATCACCCATTGAGCGATAGAGACACCCAAGGTTGTTGAGATTGTCAGCATAATAGGGATGTGCTTCCCCCAATACGCTGCGAATAGTTTTTAGTGTATGTAGCAAAATTGCTTCAGATTGTAAATAATCGCCAATTAAGTCATACAATGACCCAAGACCTAAAAGACTTCTCACATATTCTGGATGCTCTTCCCCTAAAACTTTTCGAAGACCTTCCATCTCTTGCCGATAATAAACTTCGGCTTGCTGTAAATCGCCCGTAAAGTAATAAAGTGATCCAAGATGCCTAAGTAGTGCAAGATAATTGGGATCAAATGCCCCTAAAGTATTTCGATAAACCTCTGTCAATACATGGTAAGTATTTTTAGCTTGTTGAAAATCTCCTTTTTCTTCATATAGCATTGCAAGGTTATCGAGACTTGTAGCGTAGTTAGAATGCTTTTCCCCTAGAACTTTTTGAACGATTGTATTTGCTTTTCTCAAAAGAATTTCGGCTTTGTCAAAATCACGGACCATGATATAAAGCGATCCAAGATTATTGAGACATGCGGCGTAACTAGGGTGCTCTTCGCCCAACACCTTACGAAATATCCCCATCGCTTGGCGATAAAATGGTTCGGCTTTTTCATAATCACCTGTTAATCGATATAGCTCTGCTAAATTGTTTAAATTAGCGGCGTAGTCAGGATGATCTTCATCAAGTTGTGAAAAGAGAGACACCACTTGTATTGCAAAAACAATGGCAGTTTTGTATTGTCCAGCACTGATAAGTTCACTTACCTTTTGATTTAATCGCAAAACTTGTTGCTCTATATCTTTTGACATCAATATGTCCTCCACTTTTTGCAATAAAACATTCAAGGAATTACATCAAAATATGTGGACATTGCCGTCCAGCGATTTGCTTCTAAACTGTTTAATTTCGTAAGCAAGGCCTTAATATCATTTTGGTCAAGCACGCGGGCGGGAATTTTCGGTTTATCGGGCATCCAATCTAATCCGAGCGGCTCGTCGGTGATGATGGCGAGCAGATGCTCTCGGCCGGGTTTGCCGGTGATGACAAATGAATCATAGCGGGAAGCGGCTTGCGGCAAGTAGCATTTTTCGCGTGAAATGCGCGTCTCCGGCGCAAACTGCGATGGACATAAACAATAGATTTTTCCCGAAGTTCCTTCGTCCAACAACAAAAGATGTCCTTCGCGTTCGGATTCAATTGTGAGACAGGCCCCGCTTCCGAGTCTAAACTCGTGTTGCAAATCGTCTTGTTGCTCGCCCATATCTCGAAATGAACGGTGTGCGCCACGTTTGACGCTTTCCGCCGGAACAGTCCAGAATCGGTCGGTGAATTTGGCAACGGCTCGCAAGCCTTCCAAACTTTGCTTTGTTTGTTTTGGTGCGACGGATTCGACTTTATCCGTCGTCAGATTTGCGCCACGGTGCCGAACTCCGATGTGTTCAAAAGATTTCAAGACCTGCGGCAACCATTGTTTCGTCGGATGAGATAAAATTTCAATCCATTGCCAGCCTTCGAGCCAATATTGAACTTGTTCGGGAAAGCTGATTGATTCAAGCAAAACCGGCAGATAAGGTCGTTCGTATTTCCAGGCGAGTTGAATCTCCTGTTTGACGTTACGCGACCGCAACGAAGCATCGGAACACATCAGCATCAAGACTTTGCAGTTTTTGATGCCGTCAACAATCTCCGGTCCGTAATTCGCGCCGCCGTAAATTTCTTCCCGGTCAAACCAAACGCTGACACCGCACGATTCAAGATGATCGGCGATTTTTAAGACATCCGCCCGATCACGGCTTGAATAGCTAATAAAGACTTCGCAATGAACGGAAATTGCTTCATCTGACATAAAAAATAGCCTCCCGATTGTTTTTCAGTTATCTACATCTCCGTCAATAATGCGAATCAGTAGTTGAAAAATGAATTTATCTTCTTGCTTTTAGCCTGTTTTTAACAGGCTTTCCGCGTTTCGCGGCAATTAGCCGCGTCCGTTCACGGCGCGGGAATCGTTAAGCTGAAAACAGACAGGGCGTTTTAACGTCCTTTTTCTGCCGCTTTAGTATTTAAGCAAACGGTTTCGGCTCAAGCCATTTTCAAGGACGTTAAAAACGCCCTTACGTTAATTTTGCATTTTAACCGCGCCGTGAACGGACGCGGCTAATTGCCGCCTTCGGCGGAAAGCCTGTGAAAAATAGGCTGAAAAACATTACGAATTTATTTTTCAACTCCTGATTCGCATTAATAATTGAAAATCACATTCAGAAATTCTCAAACTCCACTTTCCCTTGCTCGTCACCCAAAGAAGTCGGTTCTTCTGTTTCGGGTGTGCGGTTGCCGGCGTGAATCCACGCGATCGGCAGTTTGTCCCCGCGTGCCAGAGTTACGATTTCGCCGGTGCCGCCTTGTCCTTGGGCGGCTTGTCCGTCCCAGATCGTTAAAAGCACGTCGCAGTTGTCCAGTATAAATTTTCCTCCGGCTTCGTAGGCTTGATTCCGATCTTCGATTTCCGGGAGATCAATTTCTTCGTCGGCTTTTTTTAGAAGGTCTTGAAATGTCTTCCGGGATTTTTTGGTCTTAAAATCTTTTAAGTATTCCTCTTGCTTTAATGGCAATGGAACGATCAGTTTGGCGCCGGGATGTTTGAGAATTCTAAGAGCCACAATAGTATCCGCACCGATCGCCAGCGAAGACATTACCGCAAGGGTTTGATAGTGAAAAGTCTTTTCAATTTGTTGCAGTGCTTTTTCAATTCCTTGCTCAATTTTCTTCAAATCCATCAAAATTCGATGTCCGGTCACTCCGATGACGAGGGTTTGACGGATAATGGTTTGTTTGGCTTTTTCTAAAATACCCGGAATTTTTTCAATCATATGACGATCTATATCTTTATAGTAATCAGATAGTAATCCATCCGCGCCAATCGCGTTTAATTCTTCGGGCGAATAGAGTTGGGCTAATTCTGTTTCCGATAGTTTGCCCCAGTGCAATATTCCGTCGTGGAGTTTCTTGGGCTTTTCTTTTTTACGCGCATAACTCCAGCCTTCTTTGAGTTTTCCGCGCATCCAACGCTCGTGTTCCATTTCCGCAAGGCGTTCAATTTCGTTCTTCTTAAAATGAAATGCTTTTTTCGCGCCGCGAATCGGTGTCATCAAACAACCGATCTTGGCTAATTTGTTTGGGATGTCGTTGGCGAGACCTTTATTTTGTTCTTTTTCGTCGGACGGAAGTTCGTCGTATAGTCTTTTTTCAGAAGCCTTGACCGCAAATTTTTCTTCAT
>JANLTD010001104.1:0-3192 GCA_031362765.1 Acidobacteriota bacterium
GCATTATTTACACCAAACGTAGGGTTTCACCCTACGCTATGTTGTTCGTCATCTTCGATGACAAGAAAAATACCTACTTTGCAAGTGCCCTGGAGAGCACAATGGCATTAAGTTAAGCGAAAATTCGGCATCAATTGTAAAACAGACTGTTAGTCTGTTTTTACCGTTGGCAAGCTAAACCGTAGAAAAAAAAGAAACTTCAATCATTACAGAGGAAACAGACTAACAGTCTGTTTTACGTTTTCTTCTTAACTTAACGCCATTGGCGAGAGAGCAACCCCTCCTGTTAATGGTTTGATCAGGTCTTTTTAACCTTTAACTCGAAAAAAGATAAAGGATTATCAATCAATTTACAGCTAATTTGAGGTCTGGAAGGGCTACCCATCGCGCACTCTTAGTGATTTTCGCTGGGAGCGCACGCATCCTCGGCGTGCTACGTCGCGCTTCGCGGCGTATAAGCCTTTGCATAGAAATCAAGTCGAGGCTTTTGAACGCTTTCATCGTTCGCTTTATTTCAAATATTATTTTCGAACCACTTGCGCGGCGGGTCTTTCTCTTTGCTGGGAGCGCAGGCATCCCTGCCTGCAACGGCGCGAAGCGACGTAAAAGCGTTTGCATAGAGATCAACTTGAATTCTATGCGAACCCTGTTTGAACGCTTGCGCGTCCAGCACGCAGTGATGCGTGCGCTCCCGGCGATGACATTGTTCGCTTTATTTTGAAAATTATTTTTGCGCCGCTTGCGCGGCGGATTTTTCTCTTTGCGGAATTGAACTGTTGCACTTCAAACCCGATTGAGATGTGGTTGCGTCGCGGCTTCGCTTCGGACGCAACCTCTTCTCAAGCTATCTATATTTTAAAAAATTTGCAGAGGGTAAGAGTGTAAAAGGGCTAAAGGGTAATTAATTCCTGACCACCCGAAACCCGAGAATGCTGCCGCGATACGACGGCTTATAGCTGTTGCGATTCGCCAAACGAAGATTCGCCGCATCGCCGAGCCAACTGCCGCCGCGATACACGCGAAACGAGCCCGTTGCCGCACCTGTCGGATCTGTCACACTTCCACTTGGATAGCTTCCATACCAATCCTCACACCATTCCCACACATTCCCGCTCATATCATACAACCCAAAAGCGTTTGCCTGTTTTTCCCCAACCGGATGAATTTTACTGCCTGAGTTTTTATCATACCAACCGATTGAATCAAGATTTCCGTAATAATCTCCCGTCGTTCCCGCCCGTGCCGCATATTCCCATTCGGCTTCTGTCGGCAAGCGGTATGTTCCCTCGCCTTTTGCGTTTAACTTTTTGATAAATTCCTGTGCGTCTTCCCACGAAACATTCTCGACCGGCAAATTATCGCCTTTGAAATTACTCGGATTACTTCCCATTATCGCTTGCCATTGAGCTTGGGTTACTTCATATTTGCCCAGATAGAAATCTTTGCTTATCGTTACCCGTTGCTGAATTTCATCATCACGTCTGCCTTTTTCACTTGTCGGCGAACCCATTGTAAACGAACCGCTTGGAATCTTGACAAACTCAATGTTTGGATTGTTTGAACTCGTCGAAGCGGTATTCGTCGCTTTATTGGTCGCCCCGTTTGAGAGTAATTGTGACGAAACCGCCCATATCAATCCGCCGAGTAACACTAATGCTCCGATGCCAAAAACGATTACCGCTAACTTCTTCTCGTCCCTTTTCTTTTTCTCTTTCGCTACGACTTCCAAACGCTTTCTTTCGGCTTCTTGGCGTTGGGGTTCAAGTTCTTTTTGTCGCTCGATTTCCACTTCGCGTCGTTTTCGTTCCAATTCGGCTTCTTCGCGTCGGCGTTGTTCTTTGGCTTTTTCAGCTTCGATTTCCCGCGAATCTTTTGTCGGCTCAACCTTTAATTCTTCGGTTTTATCAAGATTCGCTGAATATTCCGGCTTGTCAAAATCTTCGTCAATGATTGTTCCGGCATCTTTCACCTTTTTGGCTTTTGCGGGTAAAAACTTCTGTGGATTTTTTAAGGCTTCGATCATTTCCCGCGCCGTCTGAAAACGATTTTCGCGCTGTTTCTGCAAAGCCTTTTTGACGATCTCGCGCAAATCTTCGGGAACATTTACGGGCATTTCTTCAGGCTCAAACATCGTAATTGCCGCGATCAAAGCCGGATAATCTTCTTGCGGATAAGGCAATTCGCCCGTCAGAAGTTTTTGCAGCATCACGCCGACTGCCCAAATGTCCGTCTGCGGCGTGATCGAAGGGCTTTTCTCAAAGGCTTCGGGCGGCATATATTCGAGCGTTCCGGCTGTTCCGGTTGCCTTCGAGTGCGTTTTTATCTCACGCGAAACGCCGAAATCCGCCAGACAAAACCTGCCGTTCATTATCAAAATATTGTCGGGTCTTAAATCACGATGGACAAAACCTTTTTCGTGCAGATTCTCCAAACCTCGCAATATTTCCAGCGTGATCTTAACGGCTTCCGCTTGCGAAGATGCCTTGCCGTCGTGATCTTTCAACCAATTCTCCAGCGAACCGCCGTCCGCAAAATCGCTGACGACATAAACATAATCGTCAAAGCGGTCTAATTCGATGACCGAAATGATGTGCGGCAAACCTTTCAGTTGTTTCCAAACGCCGAGTTCTTTGGCGATTTTATCGTAATCAATGCGGTCATCTTTGGGGCGAAAAAACTTCAAGGCGAAATAGTTGACATCCAAAACGGTCCGCTTTTCCGCCTTCCAAACATCGCCGAACCCGCCCGAACCGACTTGGTTCAGCAAGGTAAATTGTCCGATTTGGTCGCCGCTTTTCAGCATATTTTACTCCCTGACCTTATGCGATTTAAGAAATATTACCGCAAAGGACGCGAAGGACGCAAAGTTTTTTAAGCATTTTATGTGAGGCCTCAGTGAAAAGTTAGGCATTAGCATTTTGACAAATGCGGGCGCAGAGCACAATGGCGTTAAGTTAAGCGAAAATTCGGCATTAAATGTAAGACAGGCTGTTAGCCTGTCAAAATATCGCGCTGCTAACCTGTTGATAATAAAGAAAAGCTGGGGAAACAGGCTAACAGCCTGTTTTACGTTTTTTCCTTAACTTAATGCCATTGGCGCAGAGCAACCCTTCCTAACCTGAAATTTACTGTAAATTGATTGATAAACTTTCATCTTTTCGCAAATCAAAGGTGCAAAAGACCCGCTAAAAC
>JANLTD010001106.1:0-2983 GCA_031362765.1 Acidobacteriota bacterium
TACATTCCGAACAATGCGGCGTTGATCATTACGGGTGATGCCGACCCCGAAAAGGTTTTCAAGCTTGCCGAAGAACTTTTCAGCGTTTGGAAACAAGGTGAAGATCCGTTCAAAAAATTTCCGATTGTTGACCATCCGCCGCTCGCGAAAAGCGAGGGAGTGATCGTCAATAAAGAAGTCGAAAATGTTTTTGTCCAAATCGGCTGGCAAGGCCCTTCAATCGGAAAAGACGATGCTTCGACCTACGCGGCGGACGTTTTTTCATACATTGTCCAACAACCTGATTCGCGTCTGCAGCGCGCCCTTGTTGATTCGGGTTTGGCAGTTGCGGTTGATGTCAGCTATTACACCCAACGCAATGTCGGACCGATTCGCATCACGCTCGTCACATCGCCCGATAAATCAAAGGCCGCGCTCGCGGCGCTCTACAAAGAACTCGCGCAGTTTAATGATCCGAACTATTTTACCGATGAAGAATTGGCAAACGCGAAAAACCTGCTCGAAGCCGAAAATCTTTACCGCCGCGAAAAATTGAGCGAATACACGCACGAACTCGGTTTTTGGTGGTCTTCGACCGGTATTGACTACTATCGCGGCTATCACAAAAATCTGCGGGCAATTTCGCGCGAAGACATCAAACGCTATATTTCGACCTATATTTTAGGCAAACCGCACGTTGGTGTCGCGCTGGTTTCAACTGCCGACCAGCAAAAAGCAAAATTAACCGAACAGGATTTGATCGGAAAATAGAGTTCAGATTTACGCATTTATGCGTGATTAACGTCGGCACGCAGACAAGTTTAAGGTTGCCGCCCGAGTTGAATAATCAGTAAGCGATTCACGAATAAATGCGTAACTCTAACCCTTAAAGCAGAATTCTTATGAAAATATTTATAAATCAGCAATCAGCAGTCAGCAAAATATACATTCTCACATTCCTGATCTTAGCGTTTGTTGTTTCAGCAAACGCGCAGGCAACCGCACAGCCGACGACCGGAGCACAGGCCGGTTTGATCAGCGATTTTGAAGTCAACGGCTTGAAGGTCATCGTCAAGCGCCGTCCGGGCGCGCCGACCGTTTCTGCCGGATTATTTATTCGCGGCGGCGTTCGCAATCTGACTCCGCAGACTGCCGGAATCGAAAGTTTAATGCTTTCGATGGCGACCGAAGCCAGCAAAAAATACCCGCGCGATGTGATGCGTAAGGCATTGACGCAAATGGCAAGCAGTCTGGGTTCGGGGGCAAATGAGGATTTCAGCGTAATGTCGCTGACCTCAACGCGTCAGAATTTTGACCGCACGTGGGACCTTTTCACCGATGCGGCGATAAATCCGTCGCTCACACAAGAAGATTTTGACCTTGTGCGCGACAAGACCTTGACGGCTTTGAGAAATGCTTCGGTCAGTCCCGACAGCGCGCTCGACGTTTTGCAGGACAAGGTTATTTACGCTAATCATCCGTATTCAAACAGTCCGATCGGCACACCCGAAACGATTGCCAAGTTTAATCTCGAAGACATTCGCGCCTACCACAAAAAGATCTTACAGACTTCGCAGCTGCTACTCATCGTCGTTGGCGATGTTGATGCGGCGGATCTGCAAAAACGCGTCACCTATTCGTTTGGCAAACTGCCGCGCGGCGATTACAAAGAAAAGCCGTTGCCCGCGCTCAGTTTTGATAAACCGTCGCTCGACATCACGAATCGAACGATCGAAACGAATTACGTGAAAGGCATCTTTGCCGCGCCGTCGCTCAGCAATCCCGATTATTATGCGATGCGCGTGGCAATGACACTCCTTCAAAGCAAGGTCGTCAACGAAGTCCGCTACAAACGCCAGCTTTCCTACGCGCCGAACGCCGAGATGGGTGACGATGCCGCCAACACCGCGAATATTTATGTCACTGCGAACGATGCCAATCAATCGGTTTTCCTGATGCTCAAGGAAATCGAAGCGATGCGCGAAAACGGCGTTGAAAGAGACGAATTTACGGGTTTACCGGGCTTTTTTCTAACGACGTATTTTCTCAAACAGGAAACCAACGCTTCGCAGGTTGCCGAACTTGCGCGTTACGAACTGGTCGGCGGCGGTTGGCGCAATTCGCTCACTTTTATAGACAAGATGCTCGCGGTCAAACCCGAAGACGTCAAAATGGTCGCCAACAAATATATGAAAAACATCCGCTTCGTCGTCATCGGCAATCCGGCAGCGATCAATAAACAGATATTTGTGCCGAATTAAATCGGATTTCATTAAAGACATAAAAAAGGCAAAAGATTTTCAGGATCTTTTGCCTTTTTACTTTTGCCTTTTGCCTTCTGCTAATTGTCCTTGTCCGACTTGCGGTCAATTATCGGCGTCGGTTTATTATCAGGTTTCGGCTCGTCCTTCGGCTTTTCCTGTTTCGGTTCAGGTTGTGGGCGCGGCTTTTCCTGTCTCGGTTCAGGTTGTCGGCGCGGCTCTTCCTGTTTCGGCTGTTCGCGTGTCGGGAAGGTCGGCTGCGGTTGTCGGCGTTCTTCCTTTTGGCGCGGCTGCTCAAAAATCGGCGGAGTCTGATTTTCGTCGCGCGGTTTCTGACGAACGGGTTTTTGTTCGTTCCTGCGTTCGTCGTTATCGGTTTTTCCGCCGCCGGTCGTGCGCGTCGGGTTATTTCGCGGATTCCAATCAGGTGTCTGTTGCGGTTTCGTGTCGCTGTCTTGTTGTTTGACAACAGGAAGCCGAGTGACCGCGCCGGTTTTCCGTGTTTCGGTATTGCCGGATTTAGTTTCCGTGTCAGGATTTGTTTCCTGAATGATCTTCGGCTGCCGATTCCCGAAAATCCGTTCCTGTTCTAATTTGCGGTCAAGCGATTTGCCCGTTTCGCGTTCGGTCGCGCCGGTTTTCACCTGCTCTTCGTATTTTCTGTCAATGCGCGGAGTTTCGATTAGAATTTCCTTGCTGATCTTGTCTTTCACGTCGTCGTAAGTCGGCAAGATCGGCGGAGT
>JANLTD010001114.1:0-2913 GCA_031362765.1 Acidobacteriota bacterium
ACAAACGCGGATTGAGCGGATGATCGCGGATTTCTAAAAAAACCCGCGTAAATCCGCCGAATCCGCGTTTGTCCGCGTCCTATTTCTTTTTAGAGTTTCTAATCCTTGAAGTTTTAAGCCAATGCGCACTGACATTTTTCAACTCCTGATTCGCATTACTAAATCAGATTTAATGAACCGATCAAATCCGCGATTCCGCCGTCTTTGTCACAAAAAATTCGGCTTTACCGGTTAGCTGCGGAAACATTTTCAAATCGTTTTCGCGCCAATCGCCCGCGAATCTGTTTGAATCGGAAGTGTTCACCAAAGCATAGACGCTGCCGCCGAAACCCGCGCCGAAAGCCGAACTCGCCAATGCTCCGATTTCCCTTGCCAACCGCTGTAGATAGATTGTTTCCGGCGCCTGATTGTGCAAATATCTTTCGGCATTTTGTTGCGAAAGATCGATCAATTCGCCGATCTTTTCAACTTCGCCGTTTTCCAAACATTCGGAAACCTTTGGAATTATTTCATAAGTTTCCACATAAAACTGCCCGACCCGTTCGAGCAGTTCTTGTTTCTCAAACGAAAAATCATTTTCGGCAATAAACTTTTTCAGATCATCTAACCCGGCCGCTTCAATAATTTGCGCTAAACTCTTCTCCGCGCCCTTCCAGCGGTTTACAATTTCCGAAACCATCTGCGAAACGCGGTTATATTTCGCCCTCGCCGCACCCGTTTTTTCCGCGATCACGCCGCTCGATGCAACCACAAAAGACAGATTCGGCGGCAAATAAAGTTCTTTTTCAAGCACCACGGGCGCGAATAAAAATTGGCTCAGATAATTTTTCCGGCAGCTCAGTATCGCCGTGTGATCCTGACTGCCGCCAAACGTCCCGACTCCCGCACACCCCGGCAAACCGCGAAAAGTTTGGCCGTTTTCAATACAGCCGAGATATTCCGCCAATTCTAAATTGTTCGCAATGTTCTGTTTATATTCTTCAAAAAGCGGCAGCTGATTAACATCGGCCAGAGCCGCAAAAAAGGCGATCATCAACGCGCTCGAACTCGACAATCCGGCCGCCGCCGGCAAATCGCTTCGAAAACTCAGATCAACGCCAATTAATTTTCGGCTTTTGAAATTTTGCGCGAGACGCTTGGCGACCGTCATCGGATATTTTGCCCAATGATCTTGGGCAACCTGCAAATCCTCACTTAGCTTAAAAGAAACCGTTTCGCCCGAATCTTCGCTTGTTATCTGAACCGATCGGTTTTCGGTTGGCGTAAATACGGTATGAAACCCGCGATCAATAGCGCAAACAAGACTTCGCCCGCCGCAATAATCGGTGTGCTTGCCCAAAAATTCAATTCTGCCCGGAATAAACATACAAGTCAGAAAACCTTAGCCACTTGATCTTAATTTTTCAGCCGCACCTTTAACATCGGCACGGCTCGACAGATCCAAAACGCCTTCGGTTGATCTGACGGCTTTGAATTTTTCGCCGAGATTTTCGATCGCGAACATTACCGCCTCGGTCAATTCAAATTCTTTGCGCGGCGAAAGGTTTATTGACCGGCACGCCGCAAATATCGTTGGTGAAAATAGCCACGCATTCATCGAAACAAACGAATTTTCTTCGACCTTCTGAGGCTTTTCAGTGATTTTGCAAAGATGGTCCGTGTCGTCCGTTTCAATCACCGCAAACCCGTTGATCCGTTCCGCGTGAATGTTGCTTTTCTGGATCAGACTTGTTCGTTCAAAGGCGATCAAACCCGGTTGATCCAGTTCGGACAAGTTTCTCAAATCGCTGATCGGATATAAATTATCGGAGTTCACGACAAGAAAAAGCTCATCTTCGACAAAACCTTCGGCTGCCAAAACCGCATCAGCCGTTCCCAGCGGTTTTTCCTGAATGACAAAAGAAATGTCATATGGCTTAGTGGCGCAAAAATCACGAATTGCCTGATGTTCGGCGCCGATCACGAGGCAAAATCGCCTGAAACCGGCTTTTGTAAGATTCTCAAAAATAAAATCAAGCAAGGTTTTTTCGCCGACGATTGGTACGAAAGTTTTCAAACCGAGTCCGGCAATTTTATCTTGCGACGGACTCAGCGCGGCATCTTTTTGATCCGCTTTCATACGCGTTCCGAGCCCGCGCGCGAGGATCACCGCTTTTTGATTCTTGTTCATATCTGTTGGGCGCGACTCTGCCTAAAAGTCAGCGTCTTAATTTACTCGCCCGATCATCGAAATCGCGCTTTCCAAATTCCGGACAGACCTTGAAACAGCGAAAAAACCTTCAGGTTTGTCAATTTCAACAGTCATCTTATAGTTTGGTTTTTACGTTCGTCAAATCCCGCCCGGCTTTCTATCGATCTTGCAAAGTCAGAGATTCTCACGAGTCTGATCCCGAATATAACTTAGGCGGGCGGAAAGCTGTAAATTTTTGTCCAACGCTTGTAAAACCGACGGCGTTTTTCTAGAATTTATGTTATTATCTCGCAAAGATTATTTCCCCAAATCCTTTTTGTTTTACCGAATTCTCGTTTAGACGAATGGTAGGACAGAATTACATCAAAATGCCCCTGGTACAAAAATGCCGGATTTAATGGTCTTAATGGCCAGATGATCCGGGCGGTAATCGCCGTCATTAATTTTTTTTTCAAAATGACCCGATTGCCGCTCAATTCTCGTTTATTAGAATAGAGACGCCAGTTAGAGGCTGTCCGATAAATCAGCAGGAGAAAAAAATTAGTAGGAGAAAAACAATATGAAACTTGAAATTACGAAAAACCCCAAGAATAAGACTACCAAAAATAGTCTACAGATCAGACAAGCAATAGCGGCTTGTTTGATCCTATCTTCAATGATGATTTGTTTGATGGCGTCGCCGTTCACTCAAACACAATCGGCAGCTTCAAAATCATCTGCCC
>JANLTD010001125.1:0-3215 GCA_031362765.1 Acidobacteriota bacterium
CTATGTTTTGGTTTATAAAAACCAGAAAGACGCCGGACGCGGTAAAGTTTTGGCAGACTTTTTGTGGTGGGCGACCCACGACGGCGAAAAATTTGTCAAAGATCTGCATTACGCGCCGCTCCCCGCAGAACTCGTGAAAAAAGTTGAAGCGAAAATCAGTTCGCTGACCGCCGACGGCAAACCTTTGCGGCCGTAAAACAGTCGGACAAACTTCAGTTTGTCGCCGCAACGACATTGACAGACTTTCCGACAAACTGAAGTTTGTGGAACTTTACCGGAGAAGATTTTGGCACAAACGGGAACCCTCGGCGACCGAGTTTTTCACACTATTCTACTGATTATGGCCACGATCATTTTGCTGATCGTGGCGGCGATAATCGGCAAAATGGTCTGGAATTCCTGGCCGACAATTCAGGAATACGGCATCGGTTTTCTGACCGGACGCGAATGGATTCCCGCCCGGAATCAATTTGGCGCGTTGCCGTTTATCTATGGAACGGTCGTTTCATCGCTCATCGCGCTGATAATTTCCGTACCGATCTCGCTCGGCGTCGCCATTTTTCTTGTCGAACAAGCCCCGAAAAAGATTGCCTCACCGATCGGTTTTATGATCGAGCTTTTGGCGGCAATTCCGTCGGTGGTTTACGGCTTGTGGGGAATCTTCGTGCTGGCGCCGTTTGTCCGCGAATATCTCGGCGTCTTTCTGAAAGAATACTTTGGATGGCTTCCGCTTTTTCAGGGACGCCTGACGGGAATCGGGATGCTGACTGGCGGAATCATTATGGCTTTGATGATCACGCCGATCATCACGGCGGTTGTCCGCGATGTTTTGGAAGCCGTGCCGACAACGCAGCGCGAAGCGGCTTTTGCGCTCGGCGCGACAAGATGGGAAACAACCCGGATCGTTCTCGGAAATGCGGCTTCGGGAATTGCCGGGGCAGTTGTTTTGGGACTCGGACGCGCGCTCGGCGAAACTATGGCGGTGACGATGGTGATCGGAAATTCACCGCAGATCAGCGCGTCGCTTTTTGAACCGGCGTACACGATCGCCTCGGTTTTGGCGGCAAATTTTGCCGATGCGACCGAAGAACTTTATCTGAGCGCGCTGATCGAAATGGGTCTGGTTCTCTTTTTGGTTACTTTTGTCGTCAATGCTTTGGCGAAACTTCTTGTGATGCGCGTCGCGCGGGGGACGGGCACAGCCAAACATATTTAAGAGATGTCAGAAAGCGCTTCAAACATTCATCGTCGAAGAAAAATAGTCAACAGCGTGATGACAACGCTGACTGCGGCCTGCGCCTTTTTTGCGGTTTCGATCTTACTGATAATTCTTTCATATATTGCCGTGCGCGGTATTTCTTCTCTAAATTTGCAATTTTTGATCGATACACCAAAGCCGGTCGGCGAAGGCGGAGGCATCGGAAACGCGATCGTCGGTTCGCTGATGATGACCATTTTGGCTTCCGCGATCGGGTTGCCGATCGGCATCGGCGCGGGTGTTTATCTGGCGGAATTTGGCAAAAGTTGGTATGGCACCACCATCCGCTTTGTGGCGGATACGCTGACCGGCGTGCCGTCCATCATCGTCGGGATATTTATTTACACGATGATCGTTTTGCCGATGGGAAGACAATCAGGTTTGGCGGGCGGACTCTCATTGGCGATCATTATGATTCCGATCGTCGCGCGGACGACCGAAGAAATGATCCTGCTCGTGCCGAATTCGATGCGCGAAGGCGCGCTCGCGCTTGGCGCGCCGCAATGGCGCGTGACGTGGAACATCGTTTTGCCGGCGGCTTCAACCGGAATTGCGACCGGCGCGATGCTGGCGATCGCTCGCATTACGGGCGAAACCGCCCCGCTTCTTTTTACCGCACTGAACAGCCGTTTTTACAATTATTTCTACGACCAGCCGATGGCATCTTTGACCGTTCAGATCTTTAATTATGCGACCGGACCTTTTGATGTCGAACATAAATTGGCGTGGGCGGCAACACTCGTTTTAGTCGGATTGATTTTGGTTATCAATATCGCGGTGCGGTATCTGACGCGAAGGAAATATTAGATTTTTACAAATGCAAAATAAAATCAGCGTTTCAAATTTGAACTTTTTTTACGGCAGATCACAAGCCCTTTTTGATGTTTCGCTCGAAATTTCCGAACGCGAAGTAATGGCTTTTATCGGACCGTCGGGTTGCGGAAAATCCACGTTTTTACGAACGTTGAATCGTATGAACGACACAATTCCCGAGACGCGGGCGGAAGGCACGGTTTTGATTGACGGCAACGACATTTACGCTTCGGGGACCGACGTGGTTGGTTTGCGCCGCAAGGTTGGAATGGTCTTCCAAAAGTCGAATCCGTTTCCGAAATCGGTTTTTGAGAATGTCGCGTACGGCATTCGCATCAATGGCTTGCACGAAAACAAAGCGGATCTGGAAATGCGGGTTGAAAAGGCTTTGCGCGATGCCGCGTTGTGGGGTGAGGTCAAAGACCGTTTAAGTTCTTCGGCTTTCGGACTTTCCGGCGGACAACAACAGCGTCTTTGCATTGCGCGGGCGTTAGCGGTTCAGCCCGAAGTTGTTTTGATGGATGAACCGGCATCCGCGCTTGACCCGACGGCGACGCAGAAAATTGAAGAGCTTGTGGTTGAATTGAAAAAAGACTATACGATCGTCATCGTCACACATAATATGCAGCAGGCGGCACGGGTTTCGGATAAGACCGCATTTTTTATGCTCGGAAAACTCGTTGAAGTCAATCCGACCCAAAAAATGTTCACGAATCCAAATAAGAAGTTGACGGAGGATTATATCACCGGAAGATTCGGCTAAACGTCTAAAAATCTGCCCGTCGCCACCGACGCAAGTTTTGTGATAAATTACTAAAAGAATGGAACATCGAATAATTGACGAATATTTAGATCTTTTGCGCGACAAGCTTTTGCTCTTAGGCGGAGCGACGGAAAGCGCTTTGCAGAAGGCCATGCAATCGCTGACGACCCGCGACAGCGAACTTGCCAAACAAGTTTTGAAAAACGATCAGATCATCAATCAAATGGAACTCGATATTGACCGTTTCAGTATCGAGATCCTCGCTCTTCAACAACCTGCCGCGCATGATCTGCGCCTTGTAATTTCAGTTCGCAAATATCTTTAATGTAATCGCCGATTCGTTCAAGGTGCTTTGCCACAAAAAGTAAATGCGCGGCGCTG
>JANLTD010001042.1:0-2472 GCA_031362765.1 Acidobacteriota bacterium
GAGCGAGCTCGCTCAAGCCGCGTCGATAGTTGCCCGACCAAGTTCTGTCGTTTGACGAATCGGCTTTGCGTTGAAAGTATCGGGCGAGGCGTTTGTGAGTGTTGATTTCGGTTTCTTTGTCGGTGAGATATTTTTGACGCACAGCTTTGGAGAGTTGGCGATGGAAGAAATCGAGCAAGCCTTCGCCGCTTTTGTTTTCGTCGCTGCCTGATGGACGGAGGTAAAATTTCAGACTTCGGTAAAACCTCGCCCAGACGGCTTGCGGGAGTTGTTTTTCGCCGTCTCGCGCAAGTAGTTCGAGCATTTCGCTTTCGAGCAAGCCGTAGCGCGAACATTCGAGCAACGCAAGTGCATCTTTGACTAATTCTCGGCCGTGATCACTTTCCACTCGTTCGAGGACTTGCCCGAAAAGCGTTTCAACCTGTTCAGCCAGCGATTCGAGTTTGACGGAAACGGTGTCAAAATCCCCATAGACGCGCATTTCTTCGCAAGCAACGATCAGGAACAGCGGATTGTCGGATTCTGCTTTCTCCAATAACAAACCCATCTGATCATTCTCAGGTTTTTCCTCCAAATGCTTCCCAAATGCTTCAAGCGTCTTTACAACGATCTCTTTTCGTTCTTCTTCCGTCAATCCGCGAACTTCAACTTCACGCGGTTGTGGACTTCGGCGGCGCAATGAATCAAGACAATCGCCTTCGAGCGTGCTGACAATGAGTTTTGCGCCCTTGGGCAACGGCGACGGCAGCCAATCGAGATGATGCGCGAAATGCTGAGCGTCCAACTGATTGAGCGCGTCAACGACGAGCAAAACTTTTCCTTGTTCTCCGGCTTGCTCCAAAATTTTGACAAACGTCTGCCGCAGTTCGTAATAATCGGTCGGGATTTCTTCCTGAATTTCAAACTTGCGCTTTAATTCGCGGCAAAGTCTGAGAAGCGTCCGGCGGACATCGGTCGAGCCGGGACTGACGCCGATAAAATGCGTCAAGACAAAACTATCGGCGTGTTTCTCCGCATAATCTTTCGCAAATTCCGCCAGGACCGCCGATTTACCGCAACCTGCCGCGCCTGTCACGACCAAGTCATTTTCATCATCGCCGGCGGCAAAATCTTCAAGCGCGTCAAGCACATCGCGCCGCCCGATAAAACGAGTCGTGCGGTTTTCAATAAAATTTTCGTGAAAGGCGCGCTCAATTGCCAAATCATCCGGTTGCGGCGCGTCGGCGGGATGTTCGAGGCAGATCGCCGCCCAGAGGTCTTCCAAAATGCGTCTGCCGAATTCTTCTAAGCGGGCGAGTTTGACCTTGCCGTTTTCGTCCAAACCATCGAAAGCGCAAGGATAATTTTCAAAGACCGGACATTTCGCTTTGATCTCTTTCTTTAAGACTTCGAGTTTTTGAGCCGCGTCATCACTTTCCGGCAAAAAGTCTGAGCGTTTTTCATCGGGAACGTCTTTGAGAAACGCCGCGTCGCGGAAATAAAAAAAGGCTCGCGTTTTCATCTCTTCGTCAAGCAAAACGCCGTGATATATTTCCAACGCCGTCACCGAATGACCTTGAAATTCACTCAACCAATCAAACCTTTTATCATCCGAAACCTCAAACTCTTCCGGTGTCCAGCCGTAACGCTCACCCAAAAGCCCGATAAAAAACGGATGGCAACGCTCGATCTCATCAAGACAGATCTCAATCACCTTGCCCTCTTTCGCTTCCTCTTCTGTCACGCCCCAACGCAAATCAACATCAATCAAATGCAATTGCCTTTTCGCGCAACGCTCCTTTAGTTCGGGAAAGACAACTCGGACAAGAAAATCCCGCTCCGCGTGCATATCGCGGAAGGTCGAGGAGATGAATATCCGAATTGTTTTCCACATTTGTTATTATCGGGTTTTAATTATAAAAACTATTGTCGAGATTAAAGAAGTTACAATAGCGGAAAAAATGAATGCAAGCGGCACAATAATAAACCACGACCAAGTAATAATTTCAAAATGGCGAAGAGCCAGAATACTTATAAATGCTCCTACCATAACTAAATTACTGCCTTTGAACTCGTGTCTGTCTTCTTCACTGATTGAATATAATTCTCTTCGACATTTTTTTAAGTTCATTTTATCGCCTAATTCAATTAAAATTTGCTCCTGCTCTTTCAATGCTAAAATTGCACTTTCTTTTTGCCCAACATTCATTAAGACCATTGCCTTATTGTTCAGACAGCCCGAAAGCGCACGTTTCGCTCCAATTTCTCTACAGATTTTTTCTTCTTCATTGTGTAGCCTTAAAGCCTCAAAAAATGCTCCTCTACGAAAATACACTGTCGCTTGATTTCCTAAACTTCCTTGAAGCCCATCCTTTTGACCAATCTTTCTGCATATTTCTTCTTGCGCTCTATGGCAAGAAAGAGCCTGATTAGAAAATCCGAGTTCAGCATACACATTGCCTTGACTGCCTAGGGCAGATGCTAAATCTTGAA
>JANLTD010001155.1:0-4786 GCA_031362765.1 Acidobacteriota bacterium
GTGCAATGCTTCGGTAAAAGGAAAGAGCGAAGCCGTGTGTCCGTCAGCGCCCATTCCCAATAATATCAGATCAAATCGCGGAAAATCAGAACCGTCAGGCTCGTGATTTGTTCCCGAAAAAAACTCTCTTAAAGCTGCTTCATAATCAATGCTGATCTTTTCAGCGTCCTTCAATTCGGTTTGCCACCGAAATATATTTTCATTTTTGATTTTCAGCGGCTCGAACAGATTCTCATTTGCCATCCGAAAATTGCTTTCGGCGTTATCGGGCAAGACATTTCGCTCGTCGCCGAAAAAGAAAAACGAACGCGGCCAATCAGCTTTTTCTTTATAGTTGTCGCTTGCCAGCAATTGATAAAGCGATTTCGGCGTCGAACCGCCGGCGAGCGCAACGGTAAAACGTCCGTGATCGGCAACTGACTCATTTGCGATCTCGACAAACCTCTGAGCGGCGAAATTATTTAGTTCAATGACGTTTGAAAATATTTTGACTTTTTCGTTCATTATGTTCGGAAAATTAATCAACAGTGTTTTTCCACTTTCTTCCGTCTTGCGCGAGAAGTTCATCTGATTCAGCCGGTCCCCACGTGCCTGATTCGTAATTCGGGAAGTCGCGCGCCGGAATCGCCTGCCAGACGTCGAGGATCGGCGAAACTATCTGCCAGCTTGCTTCGACCATATCGGCGCGTTGAAAAAGCGTCGCATCGCCCGTCATACAATCAAAAAGCAGCCGCTCGTAACCCGTCGAGACCTGATCGCCGAAATGATCAACGTAATTAAAATCCATATCGACAGGGCCCATATCAACGATCGGCCCGGGAATCTTCGCGCCGAAATGAAGCGTGATGCCTTCGTCGGGCTGGATGTGGATGACGATCCGATTGGTCGTCAGTTTTTCGACCGAAGTGTCTCGAAAGAGCATAAAAGGCGCTTTTTTGAATTGAATGACGATCTCGGAATGTTTTGCCGCCATCCGTTTGCCGGTTCGGACATAAAACGGGACGCCGGCCCAGCGCCAGTTATCAACCGTTAATTTCAGCGCGGCGTATGTTTGCGTATTTGAATTTCGAGCGACATTTTCTTCGGCCCGGTAGGCGAGCTTCTTTTTATCTTCAATGACGCCTTCGCCATATTGTCCGCGGACGGTTTTATGCAAAACGTCTTCAGGCGAAAAAGGCTGGATCGCGCATAAAATCTTGGCTTGTTCGTCGCGCACGGCATCGGCCTGGAACGAAACGGGCGGTTCCATCGCGGTCAGCGTGACAAGCTGAAAAATATGATTCGGAATCATATCGCGCAAAGCGCCGGCCGTATCGTAATAGCCGCCGCGCTTCTCGACGCCCAGTTTTTCAGCGACCGTGATCTGCACGTGTTCAATATAATTCCGGTTCCAGATCGGTTCGAAGATCGAATTACCAAAACGAAATACCAGGATATTCTGAACGGTTTCTTTGCCTAAGTAGTGGTCTATACGGTAGATCTGCGATTCTTTAAGCAGACTTTGCAACTCGGCATTCAAACTCTTGGCGGATTCGAGATCGTGCCCGAACGGTTTTTCATAGATAAATCTGCGCCAGCCGTCTTTTTCATCGGTCAAACCAAATTCAGAGGCTTTTTCCGTGACGAGTCCGAACAGGGAAGGCGGAGTCGCAAGATAAAAGAAATAATTTTCGGGAATATCAAATTGCTTATCGAGATCCTTGAGCAGTTTATTAAGATGATTGAACGTCTTTTTATCGGCAAAGTCACCACCCGTGTAATGGGTTCGATCCTCAAACCATTTGAGCAGTCCCTGATCGATGTCCGGGCCGATAAATTCCACCAAATTGCCGCGCATTTGGCTGCGGAAATCTTCGCTCGAGATCTCCTGCCGGCCGACGCCGACGATCGCAAAATTCTCGGGCAGAAATTTTTCTTTGGCAAGATTGTAAAGCGCGGGAAAAAGTTTTCGTTTGGTCAGATCGCCGGTCGCTCCAAAAATTATCATTGTGCACGGATCGGCTTGTTTTTGTATTTCGCTCATAATTTTTATAGTAAGATTATCATAAATTAATTAGTTTTTGGTGTCTTGATAAGAAATGACGAAATCGCGCAGGGGTTACTCAACGTCGAAAGAATTGTGCGTTCGTCATTCGCAACTCGAATCTACCAACTATCATCTATCAACTGTCAACGATTCCGAAGGACAGAGCAGAGAACGATCCGGAATAGATGAAAGATGATAGTTGATAGATAATTCTGCTCAAATTCGGACTTTGAAGTAAGCCCGGCGGAATCGTGCAAAAATGAATGAGAACTTCATTGAGATAGTTGGTGGAACCGAATATGAAAATTTTAGGTAAACGCATTATCTACTTTTTCCTGTCTATTTTGCCCGGTGGAATGATAGTCTTGGTTTCGGCGCAAACTGTTGAAGGGATTGCTGAAATTAAGAGAATCTAGAACGCAGCAGGTGACAGAATTGTCGAATGCGAAATAAACAGCGAATATTCTTCGACTTTTTTGAGCGAGTTGGCCGTTTATAGAAATATCGGATCATCAGTAGATCCAAATTTCGGATGTCGGATGTCGGATTTTATGTCAAGCCAAACTCTGAATTGAGGCGAAAACCGGGGTTTCGGTTTGTTTGAGAGTCCGCGCATCTAAAATCAAAAAATGGATCTGCCGATCATATTTCATTGCGGCGGCATTGCTTTGCGTCGTTAGCGGTAAAGCTTTTTCGCGCCGGTGCACGTGAGTTAAATTTTGTCCGGTTCATTCAAATTTGTAATATCCGATTTTCGAACCTATCATTCTTGTTAATTGCATCTTAAAATATGTGGCTTAGTTCATCCAATCTAAATCTTGGGTTCAAATCGATGTTGGCGATTGCATTTTTGCTTTGCCTAAAGGCGACGACAATTGCCCAGGACTTTGGCTTTGATTCATGGACGACGGCGAACGGCTTGCCGCAGAACACAGTAACCGGTGTTGTTCAAACACCCGACGGTTATTTGTGGCTGAGCACATTTGACGGACTGGCGCGGTTTGACGGGGTGCGGTTTACAATTTTCGATAAGGGCAACACAAAAGGCATTCTAAACAACCGCTTTGCGGGCATTCTGGCCGACCGGAATGGAACGGTTTGGGCGGCGACCGAAAACGGCATCGTGACGGTTTATCGAAACGGAGTTTTTACTTCGTATCAAACTCCTGAAACATTCGGCATTGCGGTCAGTATTGTTTCGGATGCAAACGGAAACGCCGTTATCGAAACGGATGACGGGTTTTATTCCTTACAAGACGGTGTGTTTATTCCGACTCCTGAAAAAAAACAAATAAATGTAAAGCTGGTTTACTACGGAAAATCAGGGGCGAAATGGACGTTTGAGCAAAGCGGAATTTCGCGGGAAAAAGATGGTAACATCAAAAACTATAGTTTCAATATGCCGCCCGGATATATGACTTCCACGTATAATTTGCGAACTTACGAAGATAATCAAGGGGCTTTCTGGTTCGCGGTCAAAGATAAACTTTACCGATTGGCAAATGGGAACGTGTCGGTCTTTACGAAAAATGAGATCCCGGCTTTTAATGAATTGATTCCACAAGTGATCTTCGACGATACGGAAGGAAGCGTCTGGATCGTATTTGGGTCATCTAACCTGACGCAGAAATCAGACGGACAAGTTGTGAAATTCAAGGAGGGGCAATTTACCTCGTATAAAATTGGCAAATCTTTTAGCGCGAGTTTCGGGATCACCGACCGCGAAGGTAATTTGTGGCTGGCGACCACCGCCGGATTAAAACGTTTGCGGCAGCAACTGATCACTTCGTTATCTGTCAAAGACGGGCTGGTCAGCAATGAAGTTTATCCCTTGCTGCAAACGAAAAAAGGCGATATTTTGATCGGAACGGTTCAAGGTGTCAATCGTTACGCCGACGGTAAAATCACGAATACGGGGCTGAAATATTCCAAGAACTTTCCGCTTTATATGCGCGGTATGTGGGAAGATGAACAGGCGCGGATTTGGCTCGGCTTTCAGGGCGGCAGCGGATTCGGACGATTTGAAGAACCTTCCTCGGTCAGACGAATCGGCCAAAACGAACTTGCAAACGGAGCGACCGATTTTGATTCCGACCGTGAAGGCAATGTTTGGATTGCGACGGAAGAAGGTCTATTTGCATACAAAGACGACACAGAAATCGCTCATTTAACGACCAAAGACGGTTTGCATAACGACAAAATTATCACGCTCCATTTTGACCGCAACGGCAATCTTTGGTTAGGAACTTTCGACGGACTTGCGATGCTGTCACAACCGCGTGCGGTAGCGGGCGCGTTAAGCGTTGGCACGGAAAGTTCTCAATCAAACAGCGAAACCCGCCCGCTACCGCAGGCGGTTCTGACATTTAACCACGTCGAAAATTCTCCGAAGGGATTTGTTCGCGCGATTTACGAAGACGCGGACGGTGTTTTGTGGTTCGGGACTTACGGCGACGGTCTGGTGCGTTACAAGGACGGAAAATTTATTAATTACCGCGTCGAAGACGGTCTTTTCAATAATGGGGTTTTTGCCATTCTCGAAGATGGTCGCGGAAACTTTTGGATGTCAAGCAATCGCGGCATCTATCGCGTCAGCCGTCAGGAACTGAACGATTTTGCCGACGGGCGCATTCCCAAGCTCAACAGCGTTTCATATGACGAAAAAGACGGGATGCCAAACGCCGAATGCAACGGCGGCCGGCTTCCCGCCGCTATCAAAACGCAAGACGGCAAGCTCTGGTTTCCGACCATGGGCGGAGT
>JANLTD010001163.1:0-1715 GCA_031362765.1 Acidobacteriota bacterium
CCTCGCGGAAGTTTTCGGCGATGAATTTGTTGGATTCACGGGTGCGCAGACCGAAAACATCAATATTAATGCCGAGATGATGTTTGTCGGTTACGGAATTGATGCACCTGAACAGAAATGGAACGATTACACGGGCGATAAAGACGATTATCGCGGTAAGGTTCTCGTCATAATGGTCAATGATCCGCCGCCGACGAGCGGTGAACCGGATCGTTTTGGCGGAAAAGCTTTGACTTATTACGGACGCTGGACTTACAAATTTGAACAAGCGGCACGGATGGGCGCGGCCGGCGTAATTTTGATCCATACCGACCAATCAGCCGGTTACGGCTGGCAAGTTGTTCGCACTTCAAACGGCAACTGGCGCTATGATATTGCGCGGACTCCGCAGGATCAAACGCCTTATTTGCAAATGCGTTCGTGGATGACGGAAGACACGGCGCGTAAGGTTTTCAAACAAGCCGGAAAAGATCTGGACGAATTGCGCGACAAAGCAAAGTCAAAGGACTTCAAACCCGTGAAGCTAAATCTACGCACCAATGTCGAATTAAAAAGCCAGTTGAAACGCGTTGATTCAAACAATGTCGTCGGTTTTATTGAAGGCAGCGATCAGGAATTAAAAAATGAATACGTCGTTTATTCCGCGCATTGGGACCATCTTGGCGTAGGGTTGCCGAATGATAAAGGCGATAATATTTACAATGGCGCGCTTGATAACGCGACCGGAGTTGCTTCGGTTTTGGGAATTGCCGAAGCGATCACAAAATTACCGGCCAAACAGCGGCCGAAACGCTCGTTCGTCTTTCTTTTGACGACCGCGGAAGAACAGGGACTGCTTGGCGCGGATTGGTATGCAAGGCATCCGATCTATCCGGTTGAAAAGACGGCCGCCAATGTCAATCTTGATTCGGTCAACATCTTAGGCCGCGTCGGAAGTTTCAGTGCGCTTGGTGTCGAGCGTTCTTCTTTACGGGAAATCGTCGAAAAAGTTGCCAAAGAACGGGGATTGAAGCTTGTGCCGGACAATAAACCCGAACAAGGTTTGTTTTTCCGTTCGGATCATTTTCCTTTTGCAAAGGTCGGTGTTCCGTCGCTTAATATGGAAGCCGGCGATGATTTTGTCGGCAAACCCGAAGGTTGGGGCAGACAGCAGTTTGACGCTTACAATTCGCAGCATTATCATCAGCCTTCGGATGAGTTCAGCGAAAGTTGGGATTTTTCCGGCTTAGTTCAGCTGGCAGAAATTTCGATGGCGATCGGAATCGAAGCTTCAAACGCAAAGAAAATTCCGCGTTTCAACAAGGACGACGAATTTTTCAAAGCGCAGCCGAATCGAAAATAGCTTTGTTTGTTTCGAGGTGAAATTTATCACTAAGGAACGAGTAAATAATAACTTATAACACTTTGTTTCTTAATAAATTGCCACTAGATTGAGCTAGTGGGACGATTGGAAAGAAGACAAGGGCTTGAGCCGAATATCAAAAATTGTATTTATTCCTTAATGCTTTAGCTGAAGCAGTTCGGATGATTGATTATTTTTATTAAATTTGGCTAAAGCCCTAATTTGAGTGAACATTCTCCACTAGCTGAAGCTAGTGGCAATTGATAAATCGTTATAATTTATTATTTACTCGTTCCTAAGAAATATGTAAAAATAAACTACAACAGATTGAAACAGTCAGTTTTTTTGTCATCGAAGATGACGAACAACATAG
>JANLTD010001179.1:0-3829 GCA_031362765.1 Acidobacteriota bacterium
GCAGGAATCTACGACCGCGCTTTGTCGCCATCGGAACTCGATGCGATTTACAACGCCGGAAACGCCGGAAAACTCAAATCTGCGGCAACGCCTGTCAATTTTGCCGACGCGGAGAAAAGGAATGAAGATTCGTCGGACATCCCCGCGTCTCAACGTCTCCGTGTCTCCGCGTCCCAAATCGCGCCGACCACCGTTCAGCTTTCGGATGCAGCCGTCAATTTCGCGCAGGTGACAACTGCCGGAACGACATCGGAAAACAGTATTGATTTAGGTTTGTTGCCGAAACTTCCGGCTGGTTTAACTTCGACCGGATTGGCTTACGACGTTTCGACGTCCGCCGCATTTACGTCCGCCTCGGTTTGTTTTAATTTACCTTCGCTGTCAGGTTTTACCTTAACGAATTTGCGTGTTTTTCATCTTGAAGGCGGAATTTGGATCAATCGCACGGCAGCCGGAAATACCTTGCAGAATTTCTGCACCGGCAATTTAACTTCGCTTTCCCCGTTTGTGATTGTTGAGGCGCTTGCGCCGACCGCCGCCAATGTTTCGGTTGGGGGACGCGCCGCGATGGCTGAAGGCTCCGGCATCAGTAATGCGATCGTGACGCTGACGGATATGCGCGGCAATCTCCGGACGGTGCGCACCAATTCGTTCGGTCGGTTCACTTTTAACGAGGTTGCGGTCGGCGAAACATATATTCTCAATATTCATTCAAAGCGTTTCGTGTTTAGCCAAAACGTGCGGGTCATTAGTGTTACGGAGGCAATCAATGAAATTGTTTTTACCGCCGATTTTGAAAACTATTAAATCCGGTAATCAAGGTAATTATCGTAAATAGCCGCTTATTTTTATTGCCGCCGACACGGAAATCGGACGAAGAATTGCTGAGATCTTTGGTCTTTCCCGGCGAAAACCCTGTTTTGGCGGCGGTGAAATTTATCGCCAATTTGATAGCTGACTGTTTAGGTTAATAAAATCAAATTATTTTGAGCAGATTTTTCTTCTTTATCGGATTTTTAATTTGTGATTTTGAGAGTTTGACTTTATTATGGCGTAGAAAGAAATCTTTGGTTACAAATATTAAAATTAAAAAAAATGAAAAAATCTATTTTAGCGCTGATTAGTTTGTTGCTTTTGGCTCTTCCGGTTTTGGCCCAGAATGATGGTTCTGCTGCTTGTGGAGCAATCGGACTTATCCTGGTCGTTTATCTGGTGGTACTGCTGTTTATAGTGGCAATCATCGTCACCGTCACAGTCATTATCTTTAAGTTCATTAAGAAAGATGCGATTGCTCGCGGAGATAACCCAAGCAAAGCGTGGTTTGCTTTGCTTGGCTTGCTCGGCTTGCTGATTTACGTTTTGACGAGACCGCAGGGCAATGTGATGCCGTGTCCGAGCTGCGGTAAGAGCCGCATGCAAGGTTTGCCGCGCTGCCCGAGTTGCGGAAATGCATGACAAGAAAGACCAAAATAATTATCGCATCGGTCATTTTGTTTTTCGGGTTGGCGTTTATCATAGACGTTTCGCGCCAACCTGAAAATCAACTTTTGGCGCGTGTTTATATCGGCGCGGTTCATATTTACCAAGCCGTTGGGCGACCAATGCTGGAAGGCACGGTGGCTTGCCGTTTTCGGCCGACCTGTTCGGATTATTCGATTCAGGCGGTCGAAAAACGCGGGTTGGTGCGCGGGCTTGTTCTGACATTCAATCGGCTTTATTCGTGTCAAAACGATGTTCCGATGGGGACGATTGACGAAGTGCCTTTAAGCTAGCCGGGGAACATTCAAATGAAAAACTTAACGTCTTTGATCGTGGTTTTGTGTTTGCTGATTGTTTTGGGCTGTAAACGTGAATCCGGTTTGATGGATTCAGGTAAGACGACTCCGTCTTTGTCAACCACACCATCGGCAACTCCGTCGGCAACTACGTCTCCGAAATCTACGCCAAATGATCGCAGTCGCGGCGACGCCGGCAGCGATTCATCATCAAGCAATGATTCGCCATTGGCGACGGGAACCTATACTGGAAAAGGAATAAACACGACTTATAACAAAACCGGCGATTTTCTTTTGCGGATTGATTCGGTTGATTCGGATGGAAATGTTAAAGCCTTTTTTGAAGCGTCAAACGGTTTGGGCGGACGTGCCGATATGAAAGGCACTATAACCAGTGAAGGAAAATTGAAATTGAGCGGAACTTTGGACGACGGGCAAAGCGCGGCAATTTCGGCAACCGTGACGGGCGATTCGATCAGCGCGGGGTATGCGATCGTTGATTCAAAATTGAAAACGCAAAGCGGAAGTTTCACGGTTACGCGGCGTTGATCTATTTCAAAAACTTTAATAATTCGGGCGAAATTCCTTTTTATGCCGAAAAGCGCGGGAGCTAACACGGCTCTTGCAAAGCCAGAGGTTTTCCTGAAAATTATCCACAATGGTCGTCTTGCGGGCGCAAAGCAATCCTTCCTAACCTCAAATTTGCTGTAACTTCTTTGATAAACCTTCATCTTTTCTCAAGTTGAAGTTGGAAAAGACCTGATAAAACCAATGACAGGTTTGGAAGGGTTGCTCCGCGCCCACGCTTTTTCTGACTTTGCAAGAGCCGTTCGGGAGCTAATAAAAAACAAACCGCGCTTTTCTTTTTCCCGCGCCTCAATTAAACTTTCTACCGTTAGCATTATGAGCAAAAAATACAGAGTCGGAATTTTGGGTGCGACGGGAACGGTCGGACAGCGTTTTATACAGCTTCTTGAAAATCATCCGCAGTTTGAAGTCACGGCACTCGCGGCTTCGGACCGCTCGACAGGGAAATCGTTTGTCGAAGCGTGCGCGTGGAAATTGCCGGGCGGAATGCCTGATGCGGTCAAAGAGATCACGGTGCAGCCGATTGAGCCGCCGCTTGATTGCGATCTGGTTTTTTCGAGCCTGCCGTCGTCGGTCGCGCGCGAAACCGAACAGGCGTTTGCGCGCGCCGGTTATCCCGTGATCAGCAATTCTTCGAGCTATCGAATGGACGAGGACGTTCCGCTGCTGATCGCCGAGATCAATCACAAACACACCGCGCTAATCGAAGTTCAAAAGAAAAAGCGCGGATTTACGACGGGTTTTATCGTTACCAATCCGAATTGCGCGGTCGTTAGTTTTGCGCCGCCGCTCGCTGCGATCCATCGTAAATACGGTGTTGAATCGGTGATCGTGACGACGCTCCAGGCGATTTCGGGCGCCGGTTATCCGGGCGTTCCGTCGCTTGATATAACCGACAATGTCGTGCCGTATATCGCGGGCGAAGAGCCAAAGGTCGAAACCGAAGCGCAAAAGATTTTGGGACAATATGTTGACGGCGTGATCGAAAAAGCCGATTTTACGGTTTCGGCGCAGTGTTTTCGCGTTCACGTAATTGACGGTCACACAGCTTCGGTCAGAGTGAATTTGAGAAATACGGCGACCCTTGAAGGCATTGTCGAAGCGATGAATAATTTCCCCTCGCTCGATCTATATTCGTCGCCAAAGAAATTTATTGAGGTTTGCGATGAACCTTCGCGTCCGCAGCCGCGGCTCGACCGCGACAACGGCAAGGGTATGACGATCACGGTCGGACGCCTTTTTCCCGATAATATTTTCGATTACCGTTTTGTTTCGCTTTCGCACAATACCGTGCGCGGCGCCGCCGGTTCGGCCGTTTTGAATGCAGAATTGTTGATCCAAAAAGGTTTTATTTAAAAAGAATCTGTTGAATGGGGATTGTTTTTTTACAATATCGAAAATTGACAAGATTGCGGGCGCAAAGCACACCTTCCCGACCTGAAATTGATTTAATCCGGTCTTTTTCA
>JANLTD010001049.1:0-6379 GCA_031362765.1 Acidobacteriota bacterium
TGGCGCGTTTAAGTCCGCGTTATCAGGGTTTGTGCGTTTCGAGTCGGTTCGACACATATTTAAGCGGCGAAGATTTTAAGTTTCTGGAATATAACGCCGAAACGCCGGCCGGAATCGGCGATCAGTTTTCGTTTGAAAAGGTTTTCGAAAACGTCCCCGAAATTCAAACATTTTTAGACGAAAACAGACATTGGCGGCCGAGACCGCATATCACACTGCTCGCCGCGCTTGATTCGGCATATCGCGATTTCGGCGGCAAAAAAGAAAAACCGAATATCGCGATCGTTGACTGGGACGGTGTTTCAACCGCTGCGGAATTTGAGATTTTGCGCGAATTATGGCAATCGGAAGGTTATCATACGATCATCGCCAATCCATTTGAAGTCGAATACGACGGGACGATTTTGCGCGTCGGAGATTTTGAGGTTGATATTTTTTACAAACGCGTGATCATTCACGAATTTTTAGAGAAATTTGATGAAACGCATCCGCTGATCCGTGCTTACACTGACGGAAATGTTTGTATGGCGAACAATTTCCGCGTCAAAATTCCGCATAAAAAAACCAGTTTCGCAATTGTCAGCGACGAAAAATACGAACATTTATTTACGTCTGAACATATCAAGCTGATTCGCAAACATATTCCGTGGACCCGCCGCGTCCGTGAATGTAAAACGACCTTTGAAGGCAAAGAAGTTGATTTGCTGCAGCTTTTACGTTTGAAGCGCGAAAACTTCATCGTAAAGCCGCACGATGATTACGGCGGACACGGCATCAGTTTCGGTTGGGAAACTGATTCGTCCGCATGGGACTCTATTTTAGACAATGCTCTGAATCAATGTTTCATCGTACAGGAACGCGTCGCGGTCGAGAAAACTATGATTCCGACATTTGGCGACGAGCTTTCAATGCAGAGCCTTAATATTGATTTCGATCCGTTTTTGTTTCGCGGAAAAGTTGACGGCGGACTTGTCAGACTGTCGGCATCTTCGCTCGTCAATATCACGGCCGGCGGCGGTGAAACCGCGCTGGTTGTTTTGGAGAATTTTTAGAAAAAGTTTGAAGAATAAGAAATGGGACGCGGACAAACGCGGATTTAGCGGATTTTCGCGGATTTTTAAATCAAATTTTTAATGGGAATCAAGAGTCGAAAAATAAGCGGTTTGCGAGCATTTTGTTTGATCCGTATCAATTATCAATTATCAATTATCAACTAATTTCAGAGGTTATGAACCACTGATAACTTCTGAAATAATTGATAATTGATAATTGATAATTGATAAATCTTTTTCGCTTTCCGACTCTTGATTCGCATTTTTAATAAAATCCGCGAAAATCTGTCGAATCCGCGTTTGTCCGCGTCCTATTTCTTTAATTATTCTTTATCTTCCAATGGGCAGAGAAAATCATTTTACTCGAAATATACCGATTTACCTTGCAAGATTTTCGGTGGGCAATCGTTCAGAAAATGAATACTGCTTTTTCAAAGCTAGTTTCAACTCATAAATTAGAGTAATATTGATACGTATGTTTGGTCAAAAGCTCGTTTGAAAATCTGTGCTAAGGAAGAAAACAACGATGAAGAAATTTGTTTCAGCCATTTTGCTTTTTGGTATTTATTTGAATCTGATCGTCCCGCTCGTGCCGCCTGTGTTTGCCCAAAAAACGAGCGGAAAAACAACAAATATGAATGTGAATTTACCCGATGGTTTGCAGTTTCGTCTTTCGGAAGGCGAAGAGGGCGCGGAGAAACGTGAAAAACAATCGCTTGCCGCGACCGATCCGCTTTCGGACGGCGATACCAATTCTCTCTTAAAGCGGATTCCCGAAATAAAAACCGACGCGGACGACCAAAAAGATTTCAACAAACGGCTTGGAACTCTGCCGGCGCCAAAAACCGGAAAACAAATTCCCGTCAAATTTCCCGCACCCGAACAAATTAATCCAAACATTACCGATCAGGCAAAGCTGCCGCTCGAAGTGATCCGATTTTCGCCCGAAGGCGAAGTTCCGCTCGCGCCCGATCTGAACGTTACTTTTTCACAGCCGATGGTTGCCGTCACTTCTCAGGAAGAAGCCGCGAAAGTTGTTCCGGTCGAACTGACGCCGCAAGTTGAAGGCAAATGGCGTTGGCTCGGTACAAAAACCCTGTTGTTCGACACGACGAAACGTTTTCCGATGGCGACAAAGGTCACGGCGCGTGTCGCGGCCGGGACGCGCAGCGCGACCGGACAAGTTTTGCAAAAAGATGTCACGTGGACATTTACGACACCGCCGCCGAAGGTCGAAACGATGATTCCGAACAATCAGGTTACAAACCGCGAAGCTTTGATGTTTGTATCGTTTGACCAGGAAATCAACGCGGAAGCCGTGCTGCGGATGATGAAAGTGACGGGCGGCGGAAAACCTCTGACCGTCAGGCTTGCAACGCAGGAAGAAATTGACCAGGACGGCAGCGTTTCGTATTACTCAAAGCAAGCCCAGCCGAAACGTTGGCTCGCTTTTCGCGCCGTCACAAACGAAGGTTTGACAAAAAACGCGCTGCCCGCAGATTCGGCGATTACGATCAATATTCCGAAGGGCACACCGTCGGCGGAAGGTCCGATCACAACGATCAAAGATCAGGGTTTCAGTTTTAGAACTTACGGCGCAATGAAATATGTCGGCGGCTGGTGCAATTATCAGGGAAGCAAAACCTGTGCGCCGAGCGATAGCTGGTATTTGCAGTTCACAAATCCGATTGACCCCGCGACATTTGACAAATCAATGGTCAAGATCGAACCGCCGATCGAAGGTCTGAACATTTTCCCGAGCGGGAATTATCTCTATTTTCAAGGTTACAAAAAAGGCCGCACCGTCTATAAAGTAAAGCTCGAAAATCGTATCAAAGACACCTTCGGACAGCTTTTGGATAAACCTGCGGCGGCAACTTTCACGGTTGGTTCGTCGGCCTCGAATCTTTATTCGCAAGGCGGAAGTTTTATCATTCTCGATCCGACCGCCAAGCAAACGTATTCGATCTATTCGACGAATATGCAGTCGGTCAAAATCAAAGTTCTTGCCGTCACGGCGCAGGATTGGGAAGGTTTTCGTCAATATATGCGCTATCAATATTACGACGAACAAAAACGTCCGAAACTTCCGGGACGGATCGTTGTCAATAAAATTCTACCCATTCAAAATAAACCGGACGAAATGGTCGAAACGCGGATCGATCTGTCGGAAGCTCTCGACGGTGGTTTCGGCAATGCGATCATCGAGATCGAACCGACCGTCAAGCGCGACAAATACGACCGGACGAAGATCACCGTTTGGGCGCAATCCACCCAGATCGGACTCGATGCGTTTGTTGATAACGACGAACTCGTCGGTTTTGCGACCGATCTGAGAACCGGCAAACCGCTTTCGGGCGTTGAGCTAACAATTTATCCGAACGGTAAAAAAGTCGAACGCCGAACATCCAGTGTCGAGAGTGATAATGATGAAGGATTTATCGCAAGCTGGTGGAATTGGTTTTGGGGCACTTCGGAAAAATCTGCTGAGGGGCCGAGTGCCGTTGATGAAAACGGCGTGACCGCCGAAATTGAAACGATCGAGGAAGCGCAGACGAGTCAGACGACCGAAAACGGAATTCTGCGTCTGCCGCTGCCCGATACGCAATCGCAAAAGGCGCAGAATGTTTTGATCGCCCGCAAAGGCAAAGACGTCGCGTTTATGCCGGAATCGTCGGATTATTACTGGAACGATTACGGCAATTGGTATAAAAAAGGCTACTCCGATTCGCTCAGCTGGTTTGTTTTTGACGACCGCAAGATGTATCGCCCGAAAGAAGAAGTTTCCGTCAAAGGCTATATGCGTTTCCGCGAAGGCGGAAAACTTGGCGATATCGGGCCGCTTGGCGACCGCGCCGGCGGCGGCATAACCTACACGGTGTCGGATTCACGCGGCAACGAGATCACGAAAGGCACGGCCAATGTCAACGCTTTCGGCGCGTTCGATTTCAAATTCAAACTGACCGACAATATGAATCTCGGTCTCGCGAATATACAGATCTTGACCGCCAACAGCGCGTATTCGACCTATCATCAATTCAACGTGCAGGAATTTCGCCGTCCCGAATTCGAGGTTTCGGCAAAGGTTGATTCGCCGAGTCCGCATTTTGTCGGCGGCAAGGCGGATCTGTCGGTCGAGGCAAAATATTATGCCGGCGGCGGTCTGGCAAATGCCGAAACAAATTGGACGGTGACGGCAACGCCGACGAGTTACACGCCGCCGAATCGCGGAGATTTTACATTCGGAACGTGGGTTCCGTGGTGGGGAAGCTACCGAAATTACGACGATGAATACAGCGGCGGTTATCGTCCGGGCGGTCAAAGCACGACGCAGACTTTCAAAGGCATCACGGACGCAAGCGGCAAACATCGCCTGAAGATCGATTTTGAATCGGTCAAACCGCCGAGACCTTACACGATCTCTGCTTCAACGTCGGTTCAGGACGTTAATCGGCAAACCTGGTCGAGTTCGACCTCGCTCCTTGTTCATCCGTCGGATCTGTATGTCGGAATCAAAACGCCGCGAACATTTGTTCAAAAAGGCGAAAAGATCACGATCGAATCAATCGTTTCGGACATTGACGGCAAATTGGTGGCGAACCGCGATGTTGCAATCAAAGCGGTCTTAAAAGATTGGGCATTTGAAAAAGGCGCGTGGCTCGAAAAAACGGTTGACGAGCAAACCTGCAGCGTTAAATCTCTGGGCGATAAAGCACAAAATTGCGAATTCATCGCCAAACAAGGCGGACAATACAAGATCACCGCGAGTGTCATGGACGACCGCGAACGTTTTAACGAATCGGAATTTACTGTTTGGGTTCCGGGCGGAAAGACGCCACCGAAACGCACAGTCGAACAGGAAGTAGCGCAGATCATTCCGAACAAAAAGGATTTCGCGCCGACCGATGTGGCAGAACTGCTTGTGATCTCGCCGTTTGGGCCGGCTGAAGGCGTTTTAACCCTGCGCCGCGACGGCATTATCAAAACCGAGCGGTTCACGATCAAAGATTCCTCAATCACGCTGAAAATTCCGCTTCAGGAAAAATATCTGCCGAATGTTTACGCGCAGGTTGATCTGGTCGGCGCGGCTGATCGGACAAACGATAAAGGCGAAACCGATCCGAAACTTGCAAAACGTCCGGCTTATGCGAGCGGAACTATCAATCTTGCAATTTCGACCGATATTCGCAAACTAAATGTTTCCGCCGAACCGAAGGACAAGACCATCGAACCCGGCGGTACGACGAAAATTGACGTCGCTGTCACGGACTATCGCGGTGAGCCGGTAGCGAATTCCGAAGTCGCGGTCGTCGTTGTGGACGAAAGCGTGCTTGCGCTCTCTGGTTATCGGATCGGCAGCCCGCTCGATCTGTTTTATACACAACGCGGCGACGGCGTGAACAATTATCATTCACGAAAGGACATTCTGTTGGGCAATGAAAAAGATCTGAAACCGATGGAACAGCCCGTTTCTGAGGTAACTAAATCCATATCGGCAGACGGAGCGGTGAGGTCTCAGCCAACGCCTGCGATGAGTGTGATGCGGAAGTCAAAAGAGAGCAAAGACGACGTATTGGCTGATAAGATGGCGGAACGAGACGAAGATTCACCGACCAATCCGGACACGCCGATCAATTTGCGCTCGAATTTCAATGCGCTGGCGATCTTTGCGCCGTCCGTCAAGACCGATTCAAACGGCAAGGCGACGGTTGACGTTAAAGTTCCGGACAATCTGACACGCTATCGAATAATGGCGGTTTCGGTTGACACCGGCAAACGTTTCGGCGGCGGCGAATCGAGTCTGACAGCGCGTCAGCCGTTGATGGTTCGCCCGAGTGCGCCGCGCTTTATGAATTTCGGCGACAAGATCGAACTTCCCGTCGTCGTCCAAAATCAAACCGACAAAGATATGGCGGTTGACGTTGCGGTTCGCGCAACGAACGCGACCTTGACGAACGGCGGCGGCCGCCGTGTTTTAGTCAAAGCAAACGATCGTGCGGAAGTTCGCTTTCCGGTTTCGGCGGAAAAAGCCGGCACAGCGCGTTTCCAAATCGCTGTCACGGCCGGGAAGTGGTCTGACGCGGCAGAAATAAGTTTGCCGGTCTGGACTCCGGCAACGACCGAAGCTTTTGCGACTTACGGAACGACCGATCAAAACGGCGCGATCTTCCAACCTGTTCAAACTCCCGGCGATGTCTATCCGCAATTCGGCGGTTTGGAAGTGACAACAAGTTCGACGCAATTGCAGGAACTGACCGACGCGTTTATCTATCTTTATCGGTATCCGTATGAATGTTCAGAGCAAATTTCGTCGCGGATGATCTCGA
>JANLTD010001197.1:0-2840 GCA_031362765.1 Acidobacteriota bacterium
TGAAATACCCCGAGGTGTTCTTTACAACTTCGACGCGTGATGATCGGGTACATCCGGGACACGCGCGAAAAATGGTCGCCAAAATGAATGATATGGGCTACAAAACCTTTTATTATGAAAACACAGAGGGCGGCCACGCCGGTTCATCGACCAATGAACAATCTGCAAAAATAAATGCTCTGACATTTTCCTATTTGTTAATGAAGCTGAAGTGATTAGGACACCTGGAAAGAAGCTTTTTTTTAAAATTGACCTAAACGATACGATTATGAACATGTTTTCAAAAAATGACGCCGAATCGGTCGAAGAATATCTTTTACTCGTACCTGACGATCGGAAGAAAGATATTGATTTTCTTCACGATTTTATTCAACAAGCAGTTCCGAACCTGAAACCTTATTTTGCCTCTAATATGATCGGTTACGGTGCGTTTTACTATCTTGATTCAAAAAAGCAGAAAAAAGATTGGCCGATAATCTCGCTTGCAAATCAAAAGAACTATATAAGTATTTATGTATGCACGATTGTTGAAGATAAGGCTGCGGCAGAAAAATATAAGAAAGACCTTGGCAAGCTTACTAAGGGGGTAACTTGCATTCGATTTAAGAAAATTGAGGAAATCAATCTTGAGACTCTTAGTATCGTCTTAAAGCTCGCTGAAAAAAATCCCGGGGTTGCAGGTGCTACATTAGTAGATAAATAAGTAGATCAATTTTTAAGTTTTCCGGGAGTTTTAGTTCTCTTTAGCGGTTTTTTTTCTTCGTTCAGAGTCCAAACTTTAGTTTGAATCCCGCCGCGCTTCGCTGGCGCGAACACGCTAAAGCGTGGACTCTGAACTAAGAATGAGACGCGATTTTACCGCACCTAAACAATCAAAACCCCGCGTTGAAAGAATCGAAAAATGTCAGCCGCAAATTCTGATCGGAAAAGGGTTAAATGACAATTACGTTTCGACGGGAAAAATTTAATCAAAAACTAAGATATTGTCTCACTTTGCGTTTATAAGAAATAATTCCTTCCTAAATCTTACCCGCATTAAATTATCTTAGTGCTTTAATGTAAAATGATTTCTTACAAAATATGAGCAATCAACAAACTTACGATGTAATAATTATCGGCGCGGGACTTTCGGGAATCGGTGCCGCGTATCATTTGAAAGATAAATGTCCGCAGGTCAATTTTGCGATTCTGGAAGGCCGTTCGGCGGTCGGCGGGACCTGGGATCTGTTTAAATATCCGGGAATTCGTTCGGATTCGGATATGTACACGTTCGGTTTCGGTTTTAATCCGTGGAAAAATCCGCAGGCGATCGCCGACGGGCCTTCGATCGTCAAATACATCAATGAAACCGCCGATACGTTCAAGATCCGCGATCATATTCAGTTTAATAAACGGGTTGTTTCTTCCGCGTGGAATTCCGCCGACAAAAAATGGACGCTCGAAGTCTTTTCAAATCAGACAAATGAAACCGAAACGATCGATTGCGGTTTTTTGTTTGCGTGCTGCGGTTATTACAATTACGAACACGGTTACGAGCCCGATCTTCCGAATTTTGAAGCATTTAAGGGCATCAAAATTCATCCGCAAAAATGGGACAAGGACCTGGATTACTCGGATCAGAACATTGTCATCATCGGCAGCGGTGCGACAGCCGTCACGCTTCTGCCCGAACTCGCCAAAAAAGCCAAACACGTCACAATGCTCCAGCGTTCGCCGACGTATATTATGAATTTGCCGCAAAAAGATGCGATCGCAAACTTCCTCAAAAAGATCTTGCCGGCGCAATTGGCGCATCAAATCGCCCGCTGGAAAAATATTCTGCTTGGGATGGGATTGTATCAGGTTTCAAAAAGATTTCCGGAGTTTATGAAAAATCGCCTCAAAAACGCGGTTAAGAAACAACTCGGCGAGAAATACGATGAACGGAATTTCGATCCAAAATACAATCCGTGGGATCAACGCCTCTGTTTGGTGCCTGACAATGATCTGTTCAATGCGGTCAAAAGCGGAAAAGGTTCAATTGTCACCGACACGATCAAATCGTTTGAGCCAAGTGGCATCGAACTTGATTCGGGCGAAACACTTCCGGCAGATATTATCGTGACGGCGACGGGGTTAAGCGTCCAGCTATTCGGCGGAATGAAGGTCATTGTTGACGAAAAACCGATCGACACGGGCAAAATGCACGCATACAAAGGAGTTATGTTCAGCGAAATGCCGAATTTTGCGATCGCGATCGGTTATACAAACGCTTCCTGGACTTTGAAATGTGATTTGAATTGCCAGTTTGTCGCAAGAGTTTTGAACTATATGAGGCAAAACAATTTTGCGACCTGTGTTCCGCAGTTCGATCATGAAAATATGAGATCCGAGCCGCTTTTGGATTTCACGCCGGGTTATATCTTACGGGCCGGCGACATTTTGCCGAAACAAGGTTCAAAAGCTCCATGGAAAGTTTATCAAAATTATATCAAAGACGTCTTTTCGCTGAAATATGCCGATGTCAAGGATAAATATCTGGTTTATAAATAGACATTACTGAGCGGTATAGTTTGGGCTTCCTTGAAAATTATCAAAATAAGCCGGGGAGCATAAGTTTTGCGAAATTTTGTTTTTTGCTCAGAATACAAACTTCAGTTTGAATTTCCGCCGCGCTTCCGCCTCGCGGAAACACGACGAGGCGCGTACTCCGAACGAAAAACAAAATATTTCTTCATTTTTGCTTAGGACTTTGAAAATAATAACTTATAACAGTAAATAAAACTTAGTCGTTAAGTAGCCGCTCTCAAGACCGCCAGCCGACTAAATTTGAGCAACGGCGGTCAAAGACGCGCCTCTTA
>JANLTD010001206.1:0-5258 GCA_031362765.1 Acidobacteriota bacterium
TTGAAGGTTTATCAATCAAGTTACAGCAAATTTAAGGTCAGGAAGGGTTGCTTGCGCCCGCTCAAGTCAAAACATATTCAATTCAGAAAAAAGAGATCCCCATTCAAACCATTACTCATCAATCACCGGCTCTTGCTTACGCGTCTTGCGGCGTTCGGCTTTCCATTTTTTCCGCACGCTGGGAACATCAAATTTATCGCGCTTGCCGTCGCGCATATTTTCGATCTCAAATTGGACGCGGGCGGCAATCAGGCGATAGGCTTCGGTGTTTGGAACGCCTTTGGTCATCGCTAAAAGCTCGTCGTATTCGAGAAATCTGCCGACCTTTGCGCCGATCTTTGCTCCCAAACTTTGGGTGTTCGGGATGATCGTGCCTTTCGGAAAGGCTTCATAAGTTCCCCAGAGATAGATCGGCAAAATTCCGATTTTTTGATTCAAGGCGAGATAGCCGATGATCGGTTTGAATTCGGCGATCTCGCCCGAAAGCTGACGTCCGCCTTCGGGGAAGATCAGCGCGTTGTAGCCTTCGTTCAAAATGCGCGTCACGTGGCGCAGAGATTGGCGCAGACTGCCCGTTCGTTCGATCGGCACGAGCGTCGTGAAGTTGTTCATATAGGCGCGTTTGTATTTTGTGTCGAACCAGTAATCGGCCGCCGCGACCGCGACCGTTTGTTCCGCCGTTTCTTTGCCGAGAGCTTTTTTGACAAGTCCGGTGTCGAGATGCGAAGAATGATTGGGCGCGACGATGAAATTTGTGTGCGCCGGAACATTTGATTCGCCTTCGATCTTGGTGTGCAAAACATTGTCGTAAAGTTTATCCTGCGCAAAATCAACGAGCGAATTGCCGACGCGCCGAATGATCGAAGGAACGTGAATTTCTTCCTCGTCCTTTTTCTCCGCAATTTTCGGCTCGTCGGCGAGTTTTTTCGATTTATCGATCCGCTGAACTGCCGTCAGAAGTTCGCGCACCGATTGGACTTCGTTCAAAGTGTCGGGCGACGGAACGCGTCCGCCGGCATCTTCGACCGCGCCTTGAAGTTCGACGAACATCAAGCTGTCAAAACCCAGATCGGCGAGTTTGTCTTCTAAAACGACATCCGATAGCGGACGATTTGAAACCGACGCGACGATCTTGCGAATCCAAAGCGCGGTGTCATCGCCTTTTGAATCGGCAACAATTTTCGTTTTGCTTTTCGATTTAGCTTCCAATTTTTGAAGCATCTCGACAACTTCGGGTCGTTTTACTTTGCGGGTCGCTGTGCGCGGCAATTCAAACGGCGTCAGATGCAGTATTCTGACGCGTTTAAAGAACGCTAACGACGCGGAAACTTCGCGGAAATATTCCTCGATCTTTTTGTTTGTTTCGGCGCGTGAAAGCGAAATATCCTGTTCGTAATCAGGCACGACAAGCGCAGCGATTTTCTCGCCGCCGTCTTCGTCTGGCAAACCGACCACACTTAATTCTTTGATAAACGAAGATTTTCCGTAATGATCCTCGATCTCGTCCGGATAAATATTCTTGCCGTTGGAATCAATAATGACGTCTTTCGATCGTCCGACGATGTATAGATTTCCGTCTTCGTCCAATTTGCCGAGATCGCCCGTTTTCAGCCAACGGTCATGCAGGACGGATTCGGTTGCTTCTTCATTATTAAAATATCCGAGCATCACGTTTTGACCGCGCGCCAGAACTTCGCCGACACCGTTTGCATCGGGCGCATCAATTTTGACCTCAACACCAGGAAGTGGTTTGCCGACGCTTCCGCGAATCAGTTTATTTTCGGGGCGCGTGACGGTCAAGACCGGCGACGATTCGGTCAAACCGTAACCTTCGAGAACGGTAAAACCTAATCCGTGCAGGTCTTTTTGAACTTTTTCCGAAAGCGCCGAACCGCCAGAGATCAAATAGCGCATCCGTCCGCCCATCCCCTGATGGATCGGGAAAAAGATGATCGGACCTAGGTTGAACGGCGTATTGTCGCGCACCCAGGCGTTGAATTCGATGACGTTATCCGCCAGATCGGCAAACCAATCGCCGCGTTCGCGCATACGGGTTTTAATTCTGCGGTGAAGCATTTCCCAGAGCGCGGGAACGCCGACCATTCCCGTCACGTGATTGTTTTCAATCGCGTGAGAAAGTGCTTCAGATGAAAGTTCGTCCAAATATGTGATCTGCGTTCCGTTTGAAAACGGTGTCAGAAAACCTGCCGAAAATTCAAACGTATGGTGCATCGGAAGCACCGATAAAACGCCGTCGGTGATGTCCATATCCAAAACCGATGAAAGCATCGAGATCATATTGACGAAGTTTTTATGCGAGAGCATGACGGCTTTCGGCGTGCCGGTTGTGCCGCTCGTAAAGATCAGCGACGCGACCGAATTCGACAATATTTTCGGCGGAAGTAGCGCATTTCTTCGCACTTCTTCCGAAGGTGTCTGCATCTCGAAAACTTCGTCAAACGTGAAGACATTCAAATCAAGTTTTGCTGCTTTTAATCTTTCGGCCAAATCAAGATTTTCGTCCGCTAATTTCGCCGAAAGAACGATCGCCGAAGCCTCGCCCGATCTCGCAAAGGCAATAATTTCATCAATCGAACTCGCCGGATCGATCGGAATCGCGGTCGCGCCGGTTTTCAAGATCCCAAAATAGGTAATTCCCCATTCGGGCATATTGTTCGCGAACAATATCACGCGATCGTTTTGTTTAATGGATTTGTCCACCAAAAATCCGGCGGCGCGCATCGTCAATTCCTTGACATCTTCAAACGTGTATTGCTCTTTGCGCCCATTGCGTTCGATCTTCATCGCAATTCGGGTCGGAAAACGCTTGACCGAAGTTTCAAACAGATCGAGCAGATCTTTGTATGTATAAGATCGTTTCTCGATCTTTTTCAGATCTTCTTCGAGCTGCGGCAAAACCCATTTCCGCATTCCGGGAAAATGAACATTGAGCCAATAATCATACCAATCAAGTTTTTCGGGATACCACGGCAGCAGCTCCTGTTCGCTCTTTTTGACGATAGACATCAGAGCACGGACGTTGTCAGAGCGGTATTCGTAAGCGTTTTCAATCATGAACGGCTTGAACATCGCAAAAGCGTTAATTGTTTCCTGTGTCGTCTGCTCGAAATTCTCAACGGATTTTTTCAAATCCGAAACGATATTCGAAAGTCGTCCGCCGGCCCAGGTCGGCGCGGCTTTGTCCAATAATGAATTGGCGGTTTTCGCCAGTTTATTGAGCATCGGCGCGGAAAAACGATCGTAAGTTTTCTGCGTCACCGGCGCGGTTTCGATCATCGCCGCAACCGAGTTGACGAGTTTGTTGCCGGTGTCTTTTTCCTTAAAATAATCGCGTTTGTAAAGACCGACCAGTCCGACGATGCGTTTCATATCGTTCGGGTTTGAATCGCCCGACGACACTTGGAAAACAAGCGGCGGCTTATCATCAACAAGTGCATTCATCGCCGCGCCTAAGATCGCACCCGCGACCATATCAACCGGAATGATGTCAAGAACAAGTTTTTCATTAACCGGAATGATCGGCTGCCCGCGCAACGCGATCAAGATCAGCGGCGCGGTCGTCGTAAAACCTTCGTTCCAACCCGCGAACGGATATTTATTTGCAGATTCGACGATTGACGGGCGCACCAGAATTTTGACAATATCGTCTTGTTTCGCAATGATTTGCTCTGCCAAAGATTTTGAATAAGTATAAATATTTGTCCAACCCCAATATTCGGCACGCGCCGCGCCGAGTTCGGTCGTGCGTTCACGGATCCACATTTTGCGCTCGCGGAAAATCGCCGATTTTAGTTCTGATTCATCGTCCGGGTCGCGTCCTTCTTCCTCGAAACGTGTTCGCGCCAGTTCACGAAATTTTGCGATCTGCACCGCGTCGTCGGCTTCCTGCCGCGCTTGTTCGCTCAAACGGGCACAATCTTCGATTTCCTTATCAACATCAAAAACCGTGCCGATCAATTCGTTCTTACGCGGAAAATAACCGACGACCTGTTCGTTTTCCCATACCGCGCCGCTGCGTTTTCCCGCAACAAAACAAGTCGAAACGTGAACCAATGTCGGGCGTTTCATCATCCGTGCAAGCTTCAAAATATTGTTCGAACCGACGACATTCGTTCTGAGCGCAGATTCAAGCGGCGGATTAAACGTCACGTTTCCCGCGCCGTTGATGATCACGTCGGTGTCCGCCATTATTTTCGCCGCTTTCGCTTCGTCCATTCCGAGAAATTCATTCCCGACATCGCCGTTGACCGGCAAGACCTTCTCACGGATAAACGCCTCAAACCCGTCGCCATATTTCTCGCGCAGCGGATCAAACGTCGGCGAAGTGACGATGCTCGTCCAAAAACGAATCTCCGATTCACGCGCATCTCTGGCACGAACGGTCGCATAAACTTTTCCGACCTTCGGAAAATTATGCAAAAGCATCGAAAGCGTAACCTTACCGACAAAGCCCGTGCCGCCGATAAAAAAGATATTCTTCCCTTCAAAAATTTCGGTTGGTGATAATTTCATTTTCTAATTTCAGCCGTTGAAAACGGCGTCATATTTGTAGCCCACGGTGCAAACCGTGGGAAACGAGATGTAACCGGATTTGAGCCGTTGAAAACGGCGGCATACAAAAACACGCGGATTTTTTTATGCCGTTATCTGCGACAACTCCGATATTTTTCGTTATCCGTTCCCATATCTGGCGATATGGGCTACAAATATGTTGCCGTCTTCGACGGCTTTGTTTTCAAAACCTTTGCGTTTAATACAAACTATTTCCACAAAAACTTCTCATCAAATTCGACTTCATACTTTTTCAATAACGATAAAAATTCCGTTCTGAAATCGCGCTTTTGATGATGTTCGACTTGATTTTCGATGTAATTGACAACCGCATCCATTCCCGAACGGCTGACGCTAAACGCGCCGTAACCTTTCTGCCACTCAAAAGGTTGATTGAATTTTTCGCTCACCCATTTTGACGAATTTGCTTTGATAAAACGCATCGCCTCGGACGTACTGACAGTCGGCGGCAAAGTGGCAAGAATGTGAACGTGGTCGTTCATCCCGTTTATTTTTATTGGTTTGCCTTTTAATTCCTTGACCAACCCGCCGAGATATTTGTGCAATTCAGGTTTAATTTCATCTTTTATCAAACCTTCGCGCTCTTTTGTGCTGAACACATTGTGCGTTATTAAATTCGTGTATGTATGTGACATTTGTTTTGTATGCCGCCGTTTTCAACGGCT
>JANLTD010001222.1:0-2560 GCA_031362765.1 Acidobacteriota bacterium
GTTTTAGAAAAAAGAAGCCCGGCATTTGATACAAATCAAAGTAACTTTTGATACGACTTCAAACTTTTTCAATATGCGAAAGTTTCCGAACGTCAATCGAGATCTTCTCGCCGGATTCGACTTTGTTATAAATATTGGCGAATTTATGGCCGAATTTTAGCTCGTACGATTTGTACGACGTGCGCTGATGGACCATTTGCGCGTAAGTTTCGTCCATCGCCGAAACCAGAATCGCATATTCGGCATTCGATTCCTGCAGATCGTTTTCCGTCAAACCGAACATCGGGCTGTTTTCGTCAATCGGATGGACGATCGTCCAGGCGAGCGGCAGAAATGAAACGCGTTCGCGTTCGAGATCGAGCATATCGAACCGCCGCACGGCACGTCCGTTTTCGTTGACAAGGCGCGAAAACATTATCTTTGCTTCGACCTCGATCAGCTGATTATTGCGCGAATTGACGAGCCGTACCATAAATGCCGTTTTGTCCTGAAAAGGCGTGATCACGGCAGTTTCGCTAAACAGAATTCGCGCCGTCGGACGCGCAAACCGCGCAAAAACAATGCCCGTCACAAGCGCGGTCATAATCATCGAATAATAAGATTCGACCGTCACGATCAGATTCGCAACCACGCCGACCGGATGGATCGTGCCGTAACCGATCGTCGCAAATGTCTGAACGCTGAAGAAAAACCCGCGCAGGAAAATATTTTCCATCGGCGTTGACGAGGTATCAACAAGCGCTTCCGCACCGAGTATCGAATAAAGTAAACCGAAAATAACATTGCTCAAAAAATAGATAAGCAGGGTCTGCCCGAGAAACATCTTCCACGTCATTGTCAGCAGAAAATGATACGGATTGAGCAAAGACGTAAGTTTCAGGCCGGTGCGCTCGACATTAAAAGAACCGTCGCGATTGAGCAGGCGGTCGCGGGTTTCGCTCGCCACCTTTTCGCCGAACCCCATATCGCGGTCTTTTTCAGATTTGACGGCACCTAACGGCACTCTAAAACTTTCTTTTTGTATATTTTCTTCCCGTGTCATTTTTGTTTATTTGAATTTACAACTTTGCTTTGCCCAAAAGCAAAAGGACGAGCATTTTTCCGATTATTTTTCACCACCAAGATACAAAGGACACAAAGATTTTTATATTTTTCTTTGTGTCCTTTGTGTCTTGGTGGTGAAATCGTTCTTTTAATTTGTTTTCAAATCCTGGTTTTTGAAAATCTTATCAAGCCACATATTCGACAATTTTTCCTGGATCGAGTTTGCCCTCAATCGATCGTTCAAATTCTTGAAATCAACAAAATCGAGATGCTGATCCTGATTGAAACACGAAAAGACGAAAAATTCCTCGCCTGTGTGCGGGTTCACGTGGCGCTGCAGACATTGGGCGCAAACTTCCTTCATCATACATTGCATCGGAGAGTTGATCGAACCGATGGCCGTGTGCTTTTCCTTCAAATAGGGTTTTAAGGACGCATGCCGCGCTTCCTTGACGCCGTTCATCATCCTGTCAGAGCCGATCGCGATGATGCGGTCAACGTTTTTCAGATCAACGGTTTGCTCGCCCAATTTCCCTTCGGCGTAGGCGATCATCGCCTGAACGATATTGCCGCGAAAATGCGCGTCCTGAGGTCGTTGCGGAACGATCTCGTCGCCGTAATCCGATGCCCAGACAACCTTGTCGGTTGCGTTTTCGATCTCTTCGCGCTTAAAGAGGTCAGCGCCGTTTTTGTAGCCGGCAAAATAGATCACTTCGTTTTTGTTTTCGCGCAAAGCTCTCGCGATCGAGAACAAAACGGCGTTTCCAAGTCCGCCGCCCGCCAGGAGAACGGTTTCGTTTTCGGGAATCTCGGTCGGCGTTCCGGTCGGTCCCATCACGAGAATTTCCTCGCCTTCTTCAAGCAGCGAACAAAGCCGCGAAGACGTTCCCATTTCGAGAACGATCATCGAAAGCAAGCCTTTTTCGCGGTCAACCCACGCGCCCGTCAGTGCGAGACCTTCCATCATCAAACGCTTTCCGCCGACCAGTGCCGCCGACGTTTCAAAGTTTTGCAGACGGTAAAATTGTCCCGGTTCAAATTTTCGTGCCTGCAACGGAGCTTTGACGATAACGTCAACGATAGTCGGCGTTAATCTGTCAACTTTGACGACATAGGCACGAAGTTCTTCGTCCAATTTTGCTTCCAATTTGTCGAAAATATCGTCTCTTTCGGCTTGCGATAAAGTTCCTCTTGCTGCCAACTCGTCTGCGAAAAGCTCGACGACCTTGCCGTAACCGTTTTTCGCCGAAGCCATTGCCTTGACGACGTTGCCGGCATATTTCGGATGATTGTCACCGTAATACGAAATCAGTCTTCCGTCCGATTCATACGACGTAAAAAATCCGGTTTCGCCTTTTTCGACCTCGACCGTGTGAAATTTCCCGTCGCCGTTTTTCGCGGCTTTGAACGGCTGAAAGAATTGCCGCCATTCGTCAAGCTTGAATGTGCCGGGTTTTTCTTTTTCGTAGATCTCATTCGGACTTGTCCCCGCTGCGACGCTGACAGTGCGCGCCGG
>JANLTD010001239.1:0-2417 GCA_031362765.1 Acidobacteriota bacterium
CGCTGATCACCGAAATTCCGCCGATCGAACCGTTTGCCGAAAAAGTCACACGCAGTACAACCTTGCCTTGAACCTGCGCCTGCCGAGCCGCATCGGTATAATTCGCTCTTGGTTTGGATAAGATGTTCAATGGTTGCGGCGGTTCAGCAGGTTTTACTTTCACAACCAGATCCGGATCCTTATTTTTATTTCTGCCGTCGCCTTTGCCGTCGCCTTCACCATCGCCATCGCCGTTACCTCGGCCATCGCCTAATCCATTACCAAAACCTCCGCCTTCGCCATTACCTGCTCCGCGCCCTTTGCCGCCCCCCATACCACCACCGGTTCCGTCACCATCAGAAGGCGTGTCTCCACCATATTTTAATCCTTGTGGCAAGTCGCTGTTTTCAGCCGGTCTTTCATTCTTATTTTTTGTTGCAGCTTCAATCGGAATATCAGGATTAGTTACCTTATCATACCTAGACGAAGGAGCAAATAAAGGATCTGAGACTTGGGCAGGCTCCTTACCTTTTGATGCAGGATTCTGCTCATCTTTACCGCCGCCACCGCCGCCTCCGCCTTTGTCGTCATCCTTCTTAGGCTCTTCTTCCAAATCCATCTGCGTTGGATCAACCTCGCCAACGTATGCAAATAACTCCGGCGTATCAATCGCGGCAATATCGAGATATTTATTGAAAATCGAATAAACAAATCCGCCGACCATCAGCGAACTGCCCAAAAGAAATGCGCCAAGAAGCAGCAAATTGCGTTGTTTGACATTTTTCTCGACAACGATCGTCGGTCGATATCCATAATCGGGAACGTAATGCGGTATTGTGTTTTTTGGAGCTTCGCTTTCGCTCTTGGCGAAAGTCGCCTGATAGAGATTATCGTTAAATTTTTCGGTCGCGGGAATATCGAATGCCGGAACTGCCGCGACGTAAGATTTTGTTTCTTCGACCGGTTCTTCAAAAACCTCATCGCTGAATTCAAAGGCTTCGATGGTTTCGGCCGGTTCATCTTTCACAGCATCGGCAGAAAACGCCAATGGTTCCGGCGCTGCCGGAGTTTCGATAAACGTCGGAACTGTCGGTTGAGCCGCTTCGACCGGTTCAATTTTCGGTTCTTCCGCTTTCAGATTCTCAACCGGATTCAATTCAAAAGCCGTCAAGTGCGCTCCGCAATTCGGACAAAACCCGAATTTCTCGGCAAAACCTTCTTCACAAGCTGCACAATATTTTACTATCTTTCCCATCTCTAAAGCCTCACAAATTGTCTTTCTATTGAATTAAACTTAACAACTAACTACAATTATAACGTTATTTTCGCAGATGTTAAATTTTAATCGGATAAAAGTTAATTTTTACATCTTTGGAAAACAACAATATAGATGCGATATTAGTTTGACGCGATGCCTTAGCATCTCTAAAATTTCTTTTTGCCGTATTCAAATTTCAATGGATTTTATTTTTTCGCACTGACAACTCGAAAATATATTTCCGGCAACTAATGTAAGACAAGTCATTTTTGCTGTATTATTAAAACAATGAAATTAGACATTTATTTCAAAAATTCGACATTTTTTCTTTTGATCATCTTCTTCTCTCAAAGTTTTGCACTCGCTCAAACACAAAACTTTTCCGCGCCGCGTGAAGAAAAATTGCTTAACGGTACAAAACTTTTTGTTTGGAACGACCCGAAAGCCGAAAAGGTCTTCGTCAAACTGCGGATTCACAGCGGTTCCGCTTTTGACCCGCAAGGCAAAGAAGGCGTGATGCAGCTTTTGTCGGATATTTTGTTTCCAAACGAATCGATCAAGGAATTTTTTACCGATGAATTAGGCGGAAAGCTCGAAATTATTACAAATTACGACTACATTCAGATCAATGCGAGCGGAAATTCTGACAAGTTCCTGACGATCATGGAAACTCTTTCGCCCGCCGTGACAAATCCTTCGATCAATAAAGAATTAACCGAAAAGGTTCGCAGCGCCTTGGTTGCAAAGGTCAAAGAACTCGAAAACGATCCGTCTTATGTCGCCGACCAGGCGGTCGCCAAACGGCTTTTGGGGAATTTCCCATACGGCAGACCGCAAAAAGGGAGTTCGGAAAGCCTGGCAAAGATAGATTTTGCCGATCTGCTGCTGGCGGAACAGAAATTCCTGACCGCTGACAATTCGACCATCGCGGTCAGCGGAAACGTCAAGCCGGAATTTGCGCTGCGTGTCACAAAAAGACTTTTCGGCGGGTGGCTGAAAGCCGACAAGAAATTTCCCGCGACGTTTGCTCAACCCGACGCGCCAAAATCCGGGCTGCAAATCCTGGATTCAACAAACGAAAAAACAAGCGAGATTCGTTTTGCAATGCGTAGTTTGGCGCGAAATGATAAAGACTTTTATGCCGCACAAATTCTTGCAAATATTCTTCAGGATCGTTTGC
>JANLTD010001263.1:0-6056 GCA_031362765.1 Acidobacteriota bacterium
CACTCGTATTTAGGAGAAATAAAGGTCAACTTTGAATGGGATTTTGCGGGAGCCGAACGCGAACATCGAAAAGCCGTCGCGCTTAATCCGAATTCTGCCGCCGCCCACCGGATGTATGCGCTTCTGCTTGGTTTTCTCGGAAGATTCGATGAAGCAATCGCCGAAATCAAAACCGCCATTGACCTTGAACAGGCTTCGGTGCTGAATCAAAGTATTTACGGAGAGATTTTGTTTTTCGCCCGTCGCTACGATGAAGCGATCACCGAGTTGGAACGAACTGCCGAAATGGATCCCGAATTTTACTTCACCTACCGTTGGCTCAGCGATTCGTATCGTTTGAAGGGTGATGACGACAAAGCCTTCGAGTCTTTTGTGCAGATGCGAATTCTCGCCGGAGAAGAGCCGGACGAGATAAATTTATGGAAAACAATTTATGCCAAATCGGGCTGGCGGGGAATTTCCGGGCGACAACTTGAAAAAGCTAAGGCGGATGAAAAAAAAGGCAATCCTAAGTATATGCAGATGGCGTTTAATTCGATTGAACTCGGACAACGCGACGAAGCATTTGCCTATCTGGAAAAGGCTATCGGTCAACGCCTATTGGCAATGGTTATGCTTTATGTTAATCCGCGCTTTGATTCGCTGCGCGTCGATCCGCGATTCGACGATTTAGTCAAGCGCGTCGGGCTGAAGTAATTGTGCGAACCACTTTCGTAATGTCTTTTATTTTGTCGTTGTTGGCGAAAAAAATAAATTCGCGTATGGATTTTAACCGCCTCAAACAAAACATCTTCTTAATCTTAATTGCCGTCGTGCTTTCCTTGTGTTTAAGCGTAAAAATCAACGCGCAATCAGGAACTACCTCGGTCAGCGGAACAATTTTCGACCAGCAAGGAAAAGCCATTTCCGGCGCGGCGGTTATTTTGACGAACACCGATAAAGGCTTTAGGCGCGCTGCAACGACTAATCTCAACGGGACATTTTCTTTTCGTGGAATTCAGCCCGCGATTTACCGCCTGGAAGTCGAAATGAACGGCTTCAAAAAATTTGTGAACACGCAAATTCGCGCCATTGTTGACACGCCGACGGAGATTTCCGCAGTTTTGGAAATCGGGAACATCAACGAAACCGTCAATGTGCGGAGCAATACCGCTGAATCGTTGCTCAATACGCAGGACGCGAGCGTGGGAAATTCATTTAATTCAACACAAGTTACACAGCTTCCGACCGAAGCGCGGGATGTCATCAATCTTTTGACGCTTCAGCCCGGCGTAACGCGCTTTGGCTACGTTGTCGGCGGCAGAAGCGACCAGGCAAACATTACGCTTGACGGAGTTGATGTCAATAACTCGATAACCAACAACATTTTCGATCCGGTTTTGCGCTTAAACGCCGAAGCGATTGAAGAATTCCGCGTGACGACGACCACCGCCAATGCGTCGCAAGGGCGTTCTTCGGGCGCACAAATTTCGCTTGTTACGAAAGGCGGCACAAACCAGTTGCGCGGCGCGATTTTTCTGACGGGACGCAGAACCGGCTGGACGGCAAACGATTTTTTTAATAACCGAAACGGCGTGACGCGCCCGAAACTCGACCGAAATGTTTTCGGCGGCGCAATCGGCGGTCCGATTTGGAAAAACCGCGCCTTCTTTTTTTACAGCTATGAAGGCGAACGCACGACTCGCGGGCAAACGGTTGTCCGCGTTGTTCCGCTTGAAACTTTGGGACAAGGCATTGTGCGTTTTCGCAGTAGCACAAACGGACAAATCACTTCGCTCAATTGTTTGCAAATCACGACGGTTTTCCCGAACACAAACGGCTGTAATCCGGTTGCTCTTTCGGTTTTTGCCGATGCCGCGACGCGCTACCTTGCAAACAGTTTTGAAACGGGCGACCGCCTGAACACCGGCGGTTTTCGCTTTAACGCCGACAATAAAATCAAAAAAAACTCGCACGTTTTGCGCCTTGATTTTAACATTAACGCCAAACAGCAGGCGTTTTTCCGCGCAAATTATATTGACGATTTTGAAACATCAGCACCGCAGTTTCCCAATACGCCCGTGCCGTCTTTGTGGAGTCATCCTGACGGTTTTGTGATCGGTCATAATTGGACAATCAGTAATAATATCATCAACAATTTCCGATACGGTTTGAGCCGTGATGCTACTTCCAGCCTCCGCGATTCGAACGACAATGTGATTTCTTTCGCCCGTGTCTATTCTCCGCGTTTGACGGGGCGAACTTTTTCCGCCATTGATTCGGTGAACAACATTACCGACGACGTTTCCCGGCTTTGGCGCAACCACACATTTCAATTCGGAACGAATATCCGATTTATTAGCAGTCGTCTGCGAGCTTTTGCCGGTTCTTTGGATACGGCAACCGTAGATTCGGGATTTTATCCGGGCGATGGAAATTCGATTACTAATCGGTTAATCCTTTTCGGTTATGAAATTCCCGCTAACCAACGCCGGAGTGTTCAAAACGCGGTAGCAGCCGTTGTCGGACGATATTCGGGATATACGGCGAGATTTACTTTTTTGCGCGACGGTGTGCTTCAACCAGTCGGAACTCCGCGTAACCGTCAATTCAAAAACGAAGAATACAATTTTTACGCGTCGGATATTTGGAAGCTTTTGCCGAATCTGACAATTACCGCCGGATTGCGCTACGATTTGAGCCGTCCGGTTTATGAAGCCAGCGGTTATGAAGTCAAACCGAATATTGCTTTAAGCGAATATTTTGAACGCCGGGCGGCAGGTGCGGGCTTCGGTATGCCCTACAACCAACCGATTATTTTTGACCTGGCGGGTCCGGTCAACGGCAAATCTCCGCTTTACAAGTGGGACAAAAATAATTTTCAGCCGCGTATTGCGGTTGCGTGGTCGCCGAATTTTGGAAAAAACCGTTTAGGTTGGCTATTTGGCCGCAAATACGAATCGGTTTTTCGCGGCGGTTTCGCCGTTACGAATGACCATTTAACGCCGATATTGGTGGCTCTTTACGATGCCAATAATTTTCTGGGCTTCTCATCGAGTTCAGAAATCCCTTTATACTTCTACAATTTGACAGGTAATCCCGGACCGCTGTTCACCGGCTTCACCCAAAACATCCGAAATTTACCGAGCCTTATGATTCCGGTCGGCAATCTGACTTTTCCGATTCAACCCCAAAATCAAACTGAACCAACGACAATTGAAGTCGGATTTGATGAAAATCGGGTTTCGCCGATTAACTACAGTTGGAATTTGACCTACGAGCGCACTCTGCCCGCCGGTTTTATAGTCTCGGTTTCGTATCTCGGACGCAAAGCGCGAAATCTTCTGCAAGCGCGTGATGCAATGGCGATCGCCAATTTTGTTGATTCGCAATCGGGAACGGATTGGAATACGGCGGCGACGCAGTTGGAAATTCTGCGGCAGCAAGGCACGCCCGTTCCGCAAATCGGGCAAATTCCTTATTTCGCCAATTTATTTCCGGCAAATTTATCGGCTCAGTTGGGATGTAACCCCAGTTATAACCAAACACAAGCCGTCTATTCATTAGTATTCAGGGGCGCGGACAGTTGTGAAACAAATTATGACTGGACAACCGCCCAACTTTTTTTATCGCAGTTATCCAGCCGCTTTCCGGGCGAACATATTTTCTACCAACCGCAATTCGGCTCTTACGTCGCTTGGAGTTCAATCGGAAAATCCGATTACCAGGCGGTATCTTTTACCGTTCGCCAAAGATTGGGAACGCGCCTGACAATGGATTTTAACTACACTTTCTCGCGCTCTGAGGATGACGGCTCGGGTCTGCAAAATTCAAATATTTTTTCTGCTGCCGGATATGTCATCAATCCGTTTCGGCCGGAAGATAATTATGCCGCGTCCGATTTCGATATGCGCCACATCATCAATGCCAACGCCATTTTCAAAGTGCCCATCGGACGCGGCGAAGCGATTTTCGGCAATCTCAATAAATTCACTGATCTAATCTTAGGCGGCTGGCAATTGACGGGAATTTTCCGCTACAACTCCGGCTTGCCAATCTCCGCGCCGAGGGACGCCGCTTGGGCGACAAATTGGACTATCGAAAGCCACACAACCCGCACCGCCGACATTCAAACCTGCCCGACACGCGGCGGCGGGCTTTTTGGTTGCAACTCGCTCGAAGCCTATCGCAGTTTTCGCAACGCCTATCCGGGCGAAACGGGAGAGCGCAATGTTTTCCGCCTGCCGGGTTTTTGGGTGCTTGATTTGGGATTCGGCAAAACCTTCGATTTGCCCTGGGAAAATCACAAACTCCAATTCCGCTGGGAAGTTTTCAACGTCGCCAACACTCAAAAAATGGGAAGCATCAACCTCACAGACTACAGAGTCGATCTCGACCCGCAAAACGCCAGCCAGCCTTCAACAAACTTTTCAAACTTTACCGCCATTCAAGGCACTCCTCGCAGTATGCAGTTTGTTTTGCGTTACTCATTTTAGGCATAGGTAATCAAAATCAAATGAGTTATTATGAAATATATTTCAACGAAATAAATTAACAAATGAAAAGTTACAAAATCATCTATTTTTTTGCGCTCTTTGTCGCCATAAGTTTTTTGGTCGGCTGTCCGTCAGCCGCGAACGTGCAGAACAGTCCGGCGGCAAATGCCGCTTCTAATCAAACTGGCAGCGGCAGCGCTCCCAATAAAAACACAGTTTCGACCGAAGAAAAACCCAAACCGGCCGACACCGCCGCGAAAATCGAAACGGTTTATGTTGATTTGACGGGAAATAAATGCAAAACGACCGATTCAAACGAAGAAGAAGGTTGGAGCGTGCAATTGTGCGAAGGTGTCGGCGGCTATAAACTCGAAGTTACTGACGGCGATCTGCGGCAAACAATCAATGTTATCGCGCCAAACGGCAAAAAGAGCGAACTCGATTTTCAGGCAAATGTTTCGGGCGCATTTTCTGCGATCGGCGACAAAGCCGAATGGCGTGTTGAGAAAAAAGACGGCAAAGTCGTTCCGATCGCAATGATCGTGCGCCTCAATGCAAACGACAAAAAGGACGAAACCAAAACGAATTCATATCTCGTCGTTTCAAAAATAACGCCGGAAAGATCCTGCATCACCGATGTCGTCAAACCAATCGCCAACGCCAATGAAGAAGCGCGAAAATTAGCCGACAGTTCGGCAAACAAACCTTGTATGGTCAAATAGCAATTTTTTTGTTGCTGAAATAAATTAGTCCGTACAAATTAGGGTTCTTTTGCGCGAATGGAGTGTCGGCAAGCATGAACTACCGGTTCGCATCGAAGACGACCATTTTCCGGTAAAATTCAAGCGAAGCGGTGATTTTGTTGTGCGAGTACAAAACCTCGGCGAAAAAAATGATACGTTTTCGATACCTATTGAAATCTAAGCGTTTGAACGAGGCCCAAACTATGAAAACATTACAATTAATAGCATTTATTTTAACAATATTTTCGAGCGTCGCTTTTGGACAAGCGAAAAAAATCGAAAGCATTTACACGGGTCTTTTGGTCAAAGACTGTAAAACTATCGAACAAACCGACGAAGAAGGCGGAAGCGATGCGGGCGAATGCGCGGGCGTTGGCGGTTACAAACTCGAACTGCTCGAAGGTGATCTTCGGCAAACCATCAATGTCATTGCGCCCAATAAAAACAAATATGAGCTAAATTTATGGACGATCGTTTCTGGCGGGTTTTCGTCTGTCGGCGAAAAGGCGGAATGGCGCGTGATGCGAAACGGCAAAACGATCACGCCGGTTGCTTTGATCATGCGTTTTAACGCCTCAGAAAATTCCGAAGATTCGACCAAGATCACTTCTTATCTGGTCGTTGCCAAAATCAAAAGGAATTCGGCTTGTATTACCGATATTAGCAGCCCGTCAGCAAATCAAAACACCAGAGCACGCCAACTCGCTGATGTTGCAGGCAATAAGCCTTGTAAAGAGTCCGGGTAGGTTTTCCGAAAATATTTCAAAATGCCGATAGATGTTGACTTATTCGACATTTGTCGGCATTTTATCTTTATGATGTAATGCCTCAGTAAAAA
>JANLTD010001273.1:0-2489 GCA_031362765.1 Acidobacteriota bacterium
ATTCCGCGTCCGCACGGCGAAGTTGAAAGAGTTCTGCCGAAAGGCGGCGCGGTCGGTTACAGCCCGGACGAAAAAGCGATCGGCGGCGCATCCCGCGGGCAACTGGGCGAAGGGGGCGGCGGCGGCGCGATTTCGGCAAACGATAAAAGCAAAACCAGAAAACAGTAGAGAGTAAAGAGTGGAGAGCGGAGAGAAAATTTCTTGAAACTCTTTACTCTCTACTCGCTACTCTCCACTTTTAAGAAATGTCCGTAGATAAAGATTTAGTTTCGCAACAGGAAGCCCGCGACGCTGTCGAAAAAGCGCATCTGGCGTGGGCAACGGTGGCGAGATTTGACCAAACGAAAATTGACCGGATCTGCGAAGCGATGGCAACCGCCGCGCTTGCCGAATCGGCGCGTCTCGGATTAATGGCGCACGAAGAAACGGGATTTGGCAAAGCAGAGGATAAGCGCGAAAAAAATCGTTTTGCAGCGGAAGACGTTTGGAATTATTTCAAAGATCTGAAAACCGTCGGGGTCGTGCGCTATAACGGAAATATTGTTGAAATCGCCAGCCCGCGCGGAGTTGTCGCGGCAATAATTCCCTCGACCAACCCGACTTCGACGGCAATTTTCAAGATCATCATTTCGATCAAATCTCGAAACACGATCGTGCTTTCACCGCATCCGTCGGCGGCGCGCTCGATCGCAGAAACGGCACGGGTTATGAGGGAAGCCGGCATTAAGGAAGGGTTGCCGCCCGATGCCGTTCAGTGTCTGACGACTTCGGCACTCGAAGGTACGGAAACACTGATGAAGCATAAAAAGACCGCCGTAATTTTGGCGACCGGCGGAATCGGGCTTGTGCGGGCGGCGTATTCTTCGGGAAAACCGGCATTTGGTGTCGGGCCGGGCAATGTTCCGAGTTTTATTGAAAGATCGGCGAATGTCGAAAAAGCCGTCAGCGATATTTTGACGGGGACTTGTTTTGATAACGGTACGATTTGTGCTTCAGAGCAATCGGTGGTCTGCGATGCGCCGATCGTCGGTGCGGTGCGCGAACAATTCAAATTGCAAGGCGGACATTTTCTGAACGAAGCCGAGGCTGAAAAGGTCGCCAAAGTTTTATTGACCGACCAGCGGACATTGAATGCGAAAATCGTTGGCAAATCCGCCGAATTTATCGCCAATCTGGCGGGAATTTCGATTCCGTCCGGAACTCGTTGTTTATTGGCAGATTGCGGCGGGGTCGGTCGGGATTTTCCTTGGTCAATTGAAAAACTTTCGCCGACGCTCGCTTTTTTTGTCGTGGACGGGATCGAGGCCGGTGCCAACCGCTGCGAAGAAATTTTGCAATTTGGCGGAATGGGACATACCGCCGGGATGCACACCGGGACGCGTGAAGCGGCGATTCGATACGGTCAGCAAATGCCGGCGTCGCGGGTCATTATCAATTCGCCGACGACGCACGGCGCGATCGGATTTTCGACCGACCTGTCGCCTTCGATGACTTTGGGTTGTGGTTCGTGGGGTGGAAATGTTACATCGGACAATGTTTCGCCGATTCATTTGATGGACATCAAGCGGGTTGCTTTTGAAACGAAACCGGTTTCGGCAAAAGTTTCAGGTTCCAGGTTCCAGGTTCCAGGTTCGAACAGAGTCGAGAGTCGAGAATCGAGAGTCGGGAGCAAGATTCAACAACAGTCAAAACGTGAAGAAATTGCGGCGATTGTTGACAAATTTTTGAGCCAAAAACTTATCGCGTCGCCGAAAGAAACGGCAAAAAGCGAAACACGGGAAGAAATCCGAAATCCGAAATCCGAAATCCGAAATCAAAGTGAAAGCCCGGTCAAAACGATTATTCACGAATTAAGAATGCCATCGGAAGCGAATGGCGCAAAACAAACGCCGGTTGATTTTGTCAGCGAATCGGATGTTCGAAGCGCGGTCGAAAAAGGCGAAAAGATTTATGTCACGGCAAAAACGATCATTACACCGGCGGCGCGTGATTTAGGAGACGAAAAAGAGATATTTGCTGCAATAAAATAATTGTCAAAAGGAGTTTGAATGCCTCTGAACTCTCGTTTGAAGACAAAAAACTGAAAAATGGCTGAATCATTGGTGGAAAAGAAAATTTGTGAGGCTTGCGGCGCGGATGTTCGTCCGGGGTCGCTTTTTTGTTACAACTGCGGCGGCGCGGTTTCGTTAGATCTGCCTGAATCAACACCTGAATCAACAAAGGAAAAAGTCAGCGCGGCGTGGCTGCTGGGCGATTTGGTAGAAAGAAATGATTTGAGAACCAAGCCGCTTGACAGTGACGCGGTCAAAACAATAGCGGTCAATCCGATTGAAAAACCGTCGGAGGCTCTGTTGGACGAAAAAAATGCCGATAAACTGTCTGAAAAACCGGGCATTCAGGAAGAAGCAAAGCTGAAATCAGCCGCCAATATGCGGCGGAAAGCAAAAACATTTCAGAAAAAGTCGGTCGAAATCGTTTGGGAAGCACCC
>JANLTD010000030.1:0-6243 GCA_031362765.1 Acidobacteriota bacterium
CCTCCGATGCACCGACCGTCCGGATGATCATTTCGCTCTCGTCTTTTGATGAAGTGAGTCGCGGCAGTTTTTCGAGCGATTCGACAAAACGAAATCTCTCGTTCTGCGTCGTATTCGAACTATCGTTTTCGACAAGCTGGGTTTCGAGCGGAAAACGTGTGTCGTTACGCGAAAAGATCGGGTCTGAAAAAATCATTAGTGTTTTCGCCATTTCGGAGGTTTGTTTTCGGTTTTTCGAAAACGCCGCAAGCGTCTGTGCCGATGTCTCGTAAATCGTCTCGTTAGTCAGCAAGATCGGTTCGTCCGAATCAGAATTCGGCAAGGGCAATGCCGCGACGGGAAAATAATAAAGCTCGCCGTCGGGCACGATGATTAGCCGTTTGTTTGAAATTTTACCGGCGATTTGCCCGAAAAGCTTGCGGCTTAACGATTTTGCTTCAGATTTGAATCTGACTTCCGATTCTGCGATTCTATTCTGAAAATCCTCGACCGACTCGCCGTTCCTTAATTCACGTTCTTTTAATAACCTCCGCAGGATTTCTATACTTTCTTCGATTTGCTCTCTCGACGGCAGGATGTAAGTACTGATCTCGTTTTTCCCGACCATCCAGAGATAACTTTCTTCTTTGCCGAAAGAAAATTCAAGGAGCAGGGAATTTTCGTCCAAAACGTTTTGTTGAAAATCCACAGCGTCAAAAGGTGCAGGGTTTTTTATTGCCGAATAAATCGGGCTTTGTTCTTTGAGATGCGCCTTAATTTCTTCGAGTTCGTTTTCGAGTTCTTTGATCTCGCCACTTAACTTATCGGTTTCCGACTTTTCGGCGCTTTGGCTCAGGAGGTCGGTCAAATTGTCAGCTTTTAAGTTGAGCATGGCGCGGATTTCCTTTTCGCGCTTAGCCGTCACGGCATCGGCATCTTTGGTCAAGTCGGTGTCGGAAAGCGCAAGGGTTTCAAGCATTATCCGCGCCCGTGCTTTTTCAGCCGCCTGCAAAGCCTGCAGATCAAAACCCTGTTCGGGAAAACGTGTGTGCTTTTTGACAAGGAAATGTATGTAAAGTTCATAGCGCTCGTACGCACTGGAAAAATAGATGCGTTTGAGTTTTGAATTATTAACGCCTGACCAGAGCGTTTCGGTCAGCGCAATAGATTCCTTGATATTTGCCAGAGCCTCGTCGTAATTATCTAAATCGGCGTGAAGGCGCGCCAAAAAGTAAAGGTTTTGCGAGGCAGCAAAATCGTCTTTGATCTCTCGGTTGTATTGCAGCGCCGAATCCAGATTGATTTCCGATTCTCCAAAATTCTTCTTTTTAAGATAAGCCTCGCCCAGCCGCTGATTGACCAATGCCTTAAATTGTTTGTTTTTAAACCGTTCAAATATCTTCAAGGCGGCATCGTAAAAAATGATGGCTTCATCGGTCAGATTATTCTTGAGCTTTTCGTTGCCCATCGTCTCGTCGGCAAACGCAAGAAAAAACTCAGTTTTCAGTTTTTTTGATAGAGTTTTGACTTCTTCGTAATATTCTTCGGCAAGTTTGCTTTGCCCGCTGTTGTAGGTGAGTTTGATGAGCGTCGGTAGAATTGACATCTGTCCTTGCGGATAACGGGCGTTTTGAAAGAGAAAATAAGCCTGTTTCATATTTTTTTCGACCAGATAATCGTCGCCGTATTTATCATAGACAGATGCGATTCCGGTCAGCACACGCGCCTGATCGATGAAATCTATGTCGGACGGAAACATTTTCTGCGATTTGAAATAATTATCAAGCGCCGTTTGTTCCTCGCCGAGCATTTTATGGGCGAGACCGATTGCCGTGTAAGTAAATGCTTCGCCTCGCCGGTCGTTGATGCTCTGCCATTCCAACAACGATTCTTGCGCCGTTTCGAGTCCGGCATCGCCGTTTCCTTGTTTCATATAGGCATAACTTAGTTCGCCTAGAATTTCACCGGTTAATCGCGCATCGTCAGTTTTTTCGACAAATGATCGGGCTTTTTCAAAAAGCTGCACCGTTTGTTCGGAATCGTTTTGAAAATAACTGAATTCCGCCGCGCTATAGTAGGCGTACGCCAATGCATGAGAATCCGCGGTCGAATCTGCAAGTTCGACCGCTTTGAGGTAAAACGCCTTGCTTTCATCAATTTCTCCTTCCTGTAGTAAAACGAGTGACATTAACCCGCGCGATTTTGCTTCGGAAACCAAATCTCGGTTTTTTTGGTCAAGCGCGACCGCTTTTTTGAGAATGTCTTTAGCGGCTTTGTAATCGAGAAGGATAAATTTCATTCGCGCCGCTTCGCGCAGGCAGTTCGAGGCTTTGTTAGATTCATTTAGTCTGGCCCAATCGTCGGCTGTTTGTAAAAACAGACTGCTGGCGCGACGAAAAGCATCGCCGCTCCATTCCCGACTGAATTCCACAGCGTTATTCTGCTGTTCCAAAATACTTTCATTATTCAAAATCTGCGCCGAAACAATCCCCGCAAATAGAAGCACGAAAATCAAAACCGCAGTAAAAGTTGATTTTAACTTCTTCATAGAACAATCGTCATTTATTCGTTCAGATCAATTGCGTTAGGTTGAACTTCGGGCGTTTCTTCGGATTTTCCACTCGCCGGTGATTTTGTAAAGCCCGAAATATTCCAACTGGTAATAACATTTTTGAACTGCGTCATCAAATATTGCTGCAATCCTTTGTCATTTCCGATATGAGTGTTTTTATCATTCCCGATATGAGTATTTTTGTCGTTGCCAATGTGTGTGTTTTTATCATTGCCGATATGAGTATTTTTGTCGTTGCCGATATGAGTATTCTTATCGTTGCCAATGTGAGTATTTTTGTCGTTGTCAATGTGAGTGTTCTTACCGCCGTCAGGGTTAGTGCCCGCAAATTTGCCGAGAAAGATATTCGGGTCATTTGCAATTCCATTGTTTTTTGAAGGAAAGAAACTTTCAAAGCCTGCTGATTTACCCTTTAGATCTTCGGACAACTCCATTTTCCGCTGATCCCGAAGGGTTTGGTATGTTAAGATCTGTAGAAATTGATTCCAGTTTTTCAATAAAGGATTTTTGCCAGAAAGTACCCGTAATCCTTCATAGTTTTTCTGAGAAGTTTGGTATGAACGGGCAGTCCACGGGAAAAACACCGCGAGTCCGTTTGAAAATTGATAGGTCCCGCCGCTGAATCCGCAAATCAAAACACAATCATCAATTGCCTGAATGAGATTTTTACAAACGCGGATCACTTCGCCCGGTCGATCGCTGAAATTACCGATCTTTTCCAACAGAATCTCGCAAAAATCCTTTAAGTCCACATTTTGCTCGAACATATAAGATTGACATTCCAGATGTGCCAGCAAAAGGGCGTGTCGCAAGTTTTGGGCGGTTTCACCGTTTTCGCGATGCAGAACATCGATGAAGCTCTTTCCCAGCGCGTCTAAATTTTTAATGACCGAACTGATCTTTTCTTTGGACAAATCAAGCGCCGAAATATCAACCGAAATCCCTCCAATCAGGAAATCGGTTTGTTTTTTGATAAATTCTTCAACGAAACCCTGAGCGACGATCTTTTCGTCGGTCACAGCTTCGCTCGGTTCCGGCGAAATAAGTTTGCTTAGAATGTTTCCATATGACCATCCCGCGCTCGGAAGATTCCCTTCGGAGGCGACCAATGTTTTTGCCGCACGACTAAATTCGTAAGCCAGTTCCGCCATTCCCATCACGCAGCTGTCGAACCCGAGCAAGTCAATTTGCTGCTGCAGCAATGGAACATTATGAAAAAAGGGCGCTTCTTTTTTTGCAATGTTTTCCAGCGCAAACCGGAGTTTCGGGATTGTCATATAATAATCTGATGAGGCGTCAACCATCAGACTCATATTCTGAAAAGCCGAAGCATGACCGGAAAAGATCAGCGCATATTTTTTCGCTCTTTTGCCGCTGTGAACCTGTGTTAAAGTCTCGCCCTTTTTATATATGCTGACATTTGTATCGTTCACGCACCAATTAACAAAGTTCATGAGCGTATAGACAGCCCCCGAGTTCTCATCAAAATCTGATTCCCTGCGACGTCGTTTCTTGTGAATGAATTTTTTTTCAACCGAATTTGTCGGACAATAAACCGGGTTTTCGAAATCCGTAAAATCACAATAAAGCGTAGGGGCATCGATGGCAGCGCCATCGTAATAAACCATTAAATTCAGTTTGTCGCCTCTTTTTTGCATCACTTCACGAATGTCCCCGAGCGCGTAAGCCATATCTGCACTGAGATTATTATCGCCCGCCATATAAATCATAATCGTCCAATCTTTTTCAGTTGCCATAAAATAATCGTTTTCTCCTTTTAGAATAAAGATGAAGCCCTTGAGTTTAGTGTAGAAACACTTTACAACAAACCCTTTCATTTGTATATGACTTTTCGGAACAAAACCTGACAGTTCCGTTCAAAAAAAATTACTTTTTTTTGAATTTCACTCCGAAACGGCTAATCAGTTATAATTTTTGAAAACATTTAATTTTCAAAAATGCCAAAACGTACAGACATCCATAAAATTCTTATCATCGGCTCAGGGCCAATCGTCATCGGGCAGGCTTGTGAGTTTGATTATTCGGGAACGCAGGCGTGCCGCGCGCTTAAGGACGAAGGCTTTGAGGTCATTCTCGTTAATTCAAATCCGGCGACGATTATGACCGATTCGGAAATTGCCGACAAAACGTATGTTGAGCCGTTAACGGTTGAAACCGTTTCGGCGATCATCGAAAAGGAACGCCCTGACGCTCTGCTCCCGACGGTCGGCGGACAGACAGCTCTAAATTTATCGGTTGAACTTTTTGAGCAGGGAATCTTAGATAAATTCGGCGTCAAACTGATCGGCGCAAATATCAATTCGATCAAGGTCGGCGAAGACCGGGAGCTTTTCAAAGCGGCGATGGACGAGATCGGAATTCCGTCGGCGAAAGGCGGTTTTGCGCATAATTGGGCGGAAGCGCAGAAATTGGTTGAAACGACCGGTTATCCGGCGATCATTCGCCCGGCATTTACGCTCGGCGGAACCGGCGGCGGCGTGGCTTTTAACCCCGAAGAGTTTGAAGGAATCGTCAAAGGCGGACTTGCCGCATCGCCGATCTCGCAGGTTTTGATCGAAGAATCTATCCTGGGTTGGAAAGAATACGAACTCGAAGTAATGCGTGATCTGAATGATAATGTCGTGATCATCTGTTCGATCGAAAACTTTGACCCGATGGGCGTTCACACCGGCGATTCGATCACCGTCGCGCCCGCGCAAACGCTGACCGATGTCGAATATCAACGTCTCAGAGATATGTCGATCGCCTGTATCCGCAAGGTGGGCGTCGAAACCGGCGGCTCAAACATTCAATTTGCGGTCAATCCCGAAAATGGCGACGTCCGCATTATCGAAATGAATCCGCGTGTTTCGCGTTCAAGCGCATTAGCGAGTAAAGCGACCGGATTTCCGATTGCGAAGATCGCCGCCAAACTTGCGGTCGGTTATACTCTCGACGAGATTCCGAACGATATTACAAAGAAAACGCCCGCGTCGTTTGAACCGACGATTGATTATGTCGTCACAAAAATCCCGAAATGGGCGTTCGAGAAATTTCCCGGCGCGGAAGATGTTTTGGGGACTCAAATGAAATCGGTCGGCGAAGTGATGGCGATCGGCCGCACATTTAAGGAATCGCTTTTCAAGGGTTTGCGTTCGCTTGAAGCCGTCAAACCGCTGCGGCTTGAAGGCATTCCCGACCATGTTTTGCAGCGCAAGTTGGCGCGTCCGAATTCAAACCGGTTTTCATATCTGACTTATGCGCTGCGCAATGGTTATTCGATTGAAGAAATTCATCGCCTGACAAAGATTGATCCGTGGTTTCTGGAGCAATTGCAGGAAGTTATGCAGCTTCAGGCGAGAATTGACGGGCGCAATTTAACAGACGTTCCGGGCGAGGTTTTGCGTCATGCTAAAGAGTTTGCTTTGAGCGACCGCCGCATTTCTTATCTGACGAATTCGACCGAAGCGCAAGTCCGGGAACGCCGCAAAGATTTAGATATTGTCCCGGTTTTCAAACGCGTTGACACCTGCGGCGCCGAGTTTGAATCGCACACGCCGTATCTTTATTCGACCTACGAAGAAGAATGCGAAGCTGAACCAACGAGCAGACGCAAAATTATGATTCTCGGTTCAGGTCCGAATCGTATCGGGCAGGGAATCGAGTTTGATTATTGCTGTTGCCACGCTTCG
>JANLTD010000078.1:0-6199 GCA_031362765.1 Acidobacteriota bacterium
TGTGTTCTTTGTGTCTTTGTGGTGAAAAATTACTTTTTACCGGCCTCGCCTTCCATCGGATAACCGGCAGTTTTCCAACCTTGGGTTCCGCCGACCAAAGCAAAAGCATTTGTATAACCTTTTTCTTTCAAAATCTGTACCGCACGGGCACTGGTGTGTTCGCTCGGTCAGGAACAGTAGGCGATAATTTTTTTATCTTTGGGAACTTCCGCGTAACGTGTTTCAAATGCGTTCGACGGAATGTTGATCGCGCCTTTGATATGTTCTTCATTAAAAGAGCTTTCGGCGCGGGTGTCGATGAAAATTACATTTCCCGCATCGAAAGATTTCTTGGCATCGTCCAATGAAATTCGGGGCGCTTCGTCCATCGCGACTATTGGTGCAGATGAATTTGTATTGGCTTTCGCTACAGTTTGGTTGTCTTTAAGGCTTGTTTTATCACATTGCTGTAATGAAAAAGCGAACATAAAAATCACTGCGAGCGTTGAAAAAATTGGCATTCTTAACTCCTTCTACTTAATTTTTAAGGAAGTTGTTTGAAAACTATTTTTCGCCTGCGAAAGACGCGAAACGCACGAAAAAAACAAAATTTGTTTTGATTTATTTTCGTGATCTTCGTATGTTTCGTAGGCAAAATCGTTAGTTTTCAAACAGCTTCTAACTATTATCAATCGTCGGCCTGCCATTGGCAATCAGCGTCGGGTATTTTCCGTTCCAACAGGCAACGCATGACGATTTCGGCTCTAAACCGATGGCTTCGAGCATTCCGTTGAGCGATAGATAACCCAAACTGTCAGCCTCGATATAACGGCAAACTTCTTCGACCGACATTTGTGCGGCGATCAGATCTGCCTTGCGCGGCGTGTCAACTCCGTAATAACAGGGAGAGATCGTCGGCGGACACGAGATCCTTAAGTGAACTTCCTTCGCGCCCGCTTCTTTGACCATCTGGACGATCTTTTTCGAGGTCGTTCCGCGGACGATCGAATCGTCAACCAGAATGATCTTTCGGCCGTTGATCAGATCTTTGATCGGATTGAGTTTCAGACGAACGCCGAATGAACGAATGCTCTGCGAAGGCTCGATAAATGTCCGCCCGACGTAATGATTGCGGATGATCGCCTGCCGGAAATTGATGCCCGATTGCCGCGCGTAACCGATTGCCGCCGCGACACCCGAATCGGGCACCGGCACAACCAATGCGTCTTCGGTATTTTCAATCGGATGTTCAATTGCAAGTTGTTTGCCCATCAGATGCCGCGATTGATTTACCGAACGCCCGAAAATGGTCGAATCGGGACGCGAGAAATAGACGTGCTCAAATGAACAAACCGAGATCGGTTTTTCATCCAACGGAAAACTCGAATGAAGTCCGTCTTTATCAACGACAAGCATCTCGCCCGGCTTGATCTCGCGCACATATTCGGCATCTATCAGATCAAACGCGCAGGTTTCCGAGGCGACGCACCACGCTTCTTTCAGTTTGCCCAAAACCATCGGCCGAAATCCGCGCGGGTCGCGCACGGCGACGAGCGAATCGGGCGTCAAAAAAAGCAGCGAAAACGCGCCTTCCGTGTCTTTTAGAACATTTTTGATGGCTTCGATCGCGTTTGCCGAATGATCGCGGGCAATCGAATGCAGAATAGTTTCGGTGTCGGACGTTGAAGAAAAGATCGCGCCGGCTTGTTCGAGTTCTTTGCGCTTCGCATCGGCAAACGGCAGATTGCCATTATGACAAACCGCAATTTGCCCATGCTGACAAGTTACCGAAAACGGCTGAACTTCCTTGATCGTATTCTTCCCGGCGGTCGAATAACGTGTGTGTCCGATCGCCGAATTTCCCGTCAATTTTTCGAGTTCCGCTTCGACCAAAACATCGGCGACAAGCCCTTGCGAACGAAACTGGTGCAGATCTTCGCCGTCGGACGAGACAATTCCGCACGCTTCCTGACCGCGATGCTGAAGCGCAAAAAGTCCGAGTTGCGTCAAGGTCGAGGCCTCGGCGTGTCCGAAGATGCCGAAAATTCCGCATTCTTCGTGAAATTTGTCCAACAATAAATCCATTACTTTTTTATTTTGGCAAGAAACGCGTGAGGTGTCCAAACCGATTTAGCAGAATCAAAGAATGCGTGACTTGAATTTGACCGGAAGGTGAGAGAAGGTTTTGCGGCTTAAAAAACTCCCGATCCGGTTCTCGGAGATTTTCACCCGAAGAGATAGGTCCCGGCCGAATGACCGGCGGGACTTAGCTTAAGTTGTTGAAATGCCGGTTCGGGAATATCCTGCGATTCCCGAGCGGCCGAATTTCGTTGCTTGCCGGTTATCGCTTCAACGTTTTTTCACCGGCAATGCTCGAGTATGGTGAACTACCGGACGAATTAAAGGCTCTTACCCGATACCGGTAGGCTGTATTTCCCGCCAAACCCGAGTTGGTATAGGCCGTTGCCGTTCCCGCAACCGTCGCGATCTGGATAAAATTGGTACACGTCGAGCCCTGGCAGCGTTCGATTCTGACCTCGGTTTGGCCCGCCGATGCATTCGTCCAAGTCAAACCAATTGAACTTCTCGAAAGAGCCGCGGCCGTTAAGTTCGCTGGTGCCGCTGGCGGCATCGGGGCGCTGACGACAATGGATACACTGCGCGGCAAACTTGAGAGACCGAAAATATCGGTTACCACCAAAGAGGCCGCGTATGTACCGGGTTTTGTGTAAGTGTGCATAATCTGGGCTCCGCTCCCGGTGGTGCCGTCGCCGAACGTCCAGTTCCACGATGCTAACGTGTTTGGTCCGCTCGATCCCCGACCGTCGAATGCCACGCTGACGGGAGCGGTGCCGGTGGTCGGCGTCGCCGAAATTACGGCAACCGGCTCGATCGGAGTGAAGACGCCCGGAACGTCAAAGCAAGTGATCAGCGCGTCGTAGCCGCCGACCGAACAAACATCGCCGCTCGGTAACGCCCTCACCCAGCTCGTTGCCAATCTCGAGAAGCCTTCCCACAAGAGCGTCCCGTTCCGGCTGTAACCGGCGGTCACGCCCTGAATGAATCCGCCGGGAAGATTGGGGCCACCCGGACCCGTCACAACCGTCGTGCCGTCAGCCAGCACGATCACGCTGCGCGGTATCTCGTCGGTGTTCAATCCGCCATCGCGGACTGCTTCCCACCGAACGGAACCGTTGGTCTCGAAGGCGACCGTGTACCAGTCGAGGAACCCTCGGGAGGCTTGTCCCGTTACGACGATGCTTCCGTCGGGCGCCTTCGCCATCAAAATACCGGCGGCATCATTGCCGTCAGCCGGCTTTTTGTCTGTGCGCCACAACCGCGCGCCGGTCGCCTGATCATACGTGACGACGGTCAGAAAATATGCCAGTGCAGGCGTGCCCGCGCCGGTATAGCCTTGTCCGGTGACATAGACGCGTCCGTTATCAAGGATGACGTCGTTGGCGGAGATTCCTTCCGGTGCATTGACTAGCCATCGGCTGATACCAGTCGCGGCATCGAACGCCTGCGTTCTCCAGATGCCGCCGGAGGCGCCCGTCAATATCAGATCCGCGCCGTCCGGGCTAATCGCCGCGCCGGTGCCGAAAGTTGAGATGGATGTTGACCACAATACGGTTCCGCCGGGACTGTATTTGGACAATGTAGAGTTTTGCGAAAGATATGCGTTTCCTTGAGAATCAACAACCAGCCGTCCGATCGCGCGGATCAGTTGGGTGGAGTCAATCCGCCAAAGTAAAGTTCCGTCAGAAGCGTAGCGGACAACCGTCACGCCGAACAAACTGCCGCGTGAGTCAACATTGGCGCCAACGGCGACAAAATCGCCGTTTGGCGCCGCTTCGATCCAAACTCCCGCAAATGTTCCTGAAACAGGATTTACCACTTTTTGCCAACGCAATACGCCCGATGCCGTGTAGGACGTAACCCCCAATCCTCGCGCAAGTGCGGGGCCGGAAACGATGGCGACATTGCCAGCAGTATCAACCGCCATTCGGGACGCTTGTCCGGAACTGTCATTTCCTGCCGAGAGACCTCCGGCCGTCCAGAGTACCGGAAGTGTAGTTGACGGAACGGCAGCATCGGTCGTCCATGGCAGCATCGCCGGAGCGATGCTGCAGAGTACAAGAAAAAAAGTGCGCAGGATAATACGCTTCATTGTTAAGTTCATCATTTTTTTCATCGTCTTTCTCTCCTTTTGGGGGATTTCTTACCGGTGGCATTCGGTTGCCGATTCTTCTTGAATACATTCGGTAGGCGTGTTGCTGCCGTTCAATATCACAGTGTCGACTCGCTACCGAAAAATACAATTCCCGAAGGATTTTGACCCGCAAATCGCCGCCGTGTCTTTCTGAGGACAAAACGGGCACTGTATTCTTAGAAACAATCTGACACAAATGATTGAATCAAAGCAATGGAATATTTGTTATAATTTGTGGGACATTTGTTATGGAGGGTGCGGATGATTGAGCGACAATTAGCGGAACTTTTGGAAGGAACAGCTGATGCAGCTTTTGCGGTGGACCTTCAGGGAGATGTCCGAATCTGGAACAAAGCCGCTGAAAGGTTCTTCGGCTATCCGGCTTCTCTCGCAATCGGAACGTCGTGTTTAGAACTGATTGGCGGCCGGTTTGGCATGGACAGCGCGGTCTGCCGCGAATCGTGCGATACGATCGATTGCGTGCGAAAGGGTCTGGAAATTTCTAATTTCGATATGGAGGTCAGAACCCGCGCGGGTCAGCTTGTCTGGGTCAACGTGTCGTTGCTTTCCGCCTCCGACGAACGGACAGGGCGGCGTCTCGCAGTCCATTTCATGCGCGACATCAGCGAAAGAAAAAAAGCGGAACATCTGACAGGTGAAATGTTCAGAATCGCCCAAGATATCGTGAACGGCGCGCCCAAGTCGAATGGTTTGCCTCCGATTTCAACACTCACCGCGCAGGAATCTCACATCCTGCTGCTTTTGGCGTCGGGCAAAACTACGCTCGAACTGACCGCCGATCTTCAAATCAGCATCGCGACGCTCCGCAATCACATCAACCACATCAACCGGAAACTGCACACAAGAAGCCGCATCGAATCCGTCGTCCAAGCTATAAAACGAGGATTGATCTGAATTTCTCAAGTTGTAATTATTCGTCGAAATTTCTCTCAGTCTGCCAACAAAAGACCCAGCGCGTGTCCGAGCCGATTGAGCAAGATCAAGAGATGCGCGTCCTGGATTTGGTCGGAATGCGCGAGCAGACCTTTCAATTTGAAAAACTTTAGATCCGTTTCGCCCAAACTTTCCCCGTCCAATTCGACCGCGAAAGGATAGACGATTTCGGGCGTAATTCCCGCGCTTGTAAAATACGAACCGCCGAGTTCCCAACTCTGTTTGACCGAAACATTGAAATCTGGCGGAAACTTTGCTTGCAGAAAAGGTTCTAGATCGAATTTATGTTCAATCTCAACGGGTAGCCGCCAGGCGGGAACGCACGCAAGGCACGAACTGCCCGTAAATCTCTGCGGCGCGGGCAGATCACGAAATTCGATGCCAACAAATATTTCGCTTTCAGCCTGGAAAAAGGGAATTGCCGCGACCGTGTTTTTGCTCAATGTTTGCGGCACGACATATTCAAAACTTGCTTTTGAAATTTCATTCTTCGCCGAATCGGTTTCGATAAATTCGCTTTTTTCGAGTTTCAGAAACGAGTTTTCGAATAATCCAACCGGTTCAAATGCTTCGCGCCGCTCGACTTCAAAATATTCTTCAATTTTGACCGACAGATTTTGCACGTTCGGTTTTACGCCCGCGCCGATCCACGCGCTTGCCGAACGGTTTAATTTTCTGAGAAGCCGATAAATATTGATCTCAAGCCGCGCATCAAACATTCCGCCGACGTGCGAAGCGCGCAGAACCTGGAGCGCGTCAAGCTCACGGACAACGCCTGCGCTTTTGAATTTTGTATAGTTTTCAATTGTTTGCGGCGCTTTGTCGAAAGGCGTTATCTTTACTAAAAACGATTCGACGCGCTCATCAATTCCGCCGGCCGATGTGAAATAAAAAACGGGCGCGCTGATTTCTAAAATTTCATTTGCAGAAAGATTTGCTCTTTTCTTTAAAATCTCGAAAATCGGCTTTTGGTCTTTGGTTTTTGGTTTTTGCAAATCCGAAATCTGAAATCCCAAATCCGCAATCGCCGAGATCGGCTCGGTCAGGTAGCCC
>JANLTD010000086.1:0-3703 GCA_031362765.1 Acidobacteriota bacterium
GTTTTACCGTGGTCAACGTGTCCCATGACCGTCACCACCGGTGCGCGAGTTTCTTCCGTATCGTCAGCGTCAGCGGCGATCAGTTCTTCAAACTCCTGTTCGATGACCATTTCTTCAAACGGCACGAAACTGACTTCATAGCCAAGCGTGTTGGCGACATCTTTCGCCATTTTTTCGCCGATCGGTTGGTTAAGAGTCGCAAAGACCCCTTTTTTGACAAGCAACTGGACAATGTCGCGAGGTGTCACGCCGAGTGCTTCAGAAAATTCACGAACGGTCGCCCCTTCGGTCAGCCGAACAGATTTGAGCTGTGCCGACGCAACCACACCGACCTGATCCTTGATTCTTTCTTCAATAGACTTCGGACGCTGAATGTTAAAATCTTTTTCTTCAAATCTTCCGCCCCGGTCGCCAAAGGTCTTCTCGCCTTTTTTATTACCGCCGCGCCCCGGTTTCCGGCGGTTATCGGCTGGCGGCGTATAAACGGTGAGCGGAGTTGAGCTTTCACCAGGGGTGCCGCGAAATTCGGGTTTACGACCCGTTCCGCCGCGTTGGTCGCCGCGGCGCACATCGCGTCTTCCGCGCTCTCTTTCCTTTTCTTTTTCCTGTTCTTTGAGATGCTCGTCGCTAAGCTTGCCGGTTTTGGTCGGTGCCGTTGAAATAACCCGTTCGCCCGGTTTGATTCCCTGCTCCAAAGCACCTTTATTCAAGGTGAGTTTCTTAACCTGAACGCCGATCACAGGAACCACCGGAACTACCTTTTTAACCAGTTCTTTTATCTTGAAAGTTTCGGGAACAGGTTGGTCCACCGATTTTGTTTCTTTGACAACGTGCGCAACTTCTTCGAATTCCTGAATTTCTTCGATTGCCCTGGTTTCTTCGACGTTCTCGATTTCAGGCTCGATTTGCCGGATTTGCTCCGCCGCCGGCGTTTCTTCAGTCGAGATTACTGCCTTTTTCGCAAGAACCTTGATTTTTTTCGGTTCGGCGGGCGAAATATCTTCAGTCGCGCTCGGCGAAATCTCCACGACTTCTTCAACTCCGGATGTCTCAATTACCGGTTGGGCGATCTGATGTTCGGCAACTTCTTCCGCAACGGGCGCATCGTGCTTTCTCTTAATGACCTTGATTGTCCGTTTTGGGGCGACTTCGGCTTTCGGGAAATATTTATTGCGAATTTTGTCCGCAAGCTCTTTACTAACGGAGTTTGACGGCACATCAATATCAGCACCTTCGCGCCGCAGATCTTCAATGATGCGTTTGGTGTCTTGTTTTAATTCTCTTGCAAGGTCGTAAACCCTAACTTTATTGCCAACTACGGACATAATTTATATATATTTATCATTTCAGCAGATTCTCAAACAGAATCCGCCGTAAACCAAAGGTCAACAGATAAATCAGAACCGCAAAATCAGCAAACGGGTAAAATCACTTCATCGCCAATGCTCCTTGTTCCGACAATCCATTCATTCAATCCTGCCTTACTTCTCTTCATCGGCAGTTTCTTCTTCCGCTTTTGTTTCAGCAGATTCATCAATCGTATTTTCCGTTTCTTCGACAGAAACTTCTTTAATCGAAATTTCGGCGCTTTCATCCGATTTTTCGTCAGCCTCCACGCTACTTGCTTCAACCACAGCTTTTGCCGCAGTCAGAATGGTTTCGGCTTTATCGAGACTGACGTCAAGTATATCAACTAAATCATCAACCGACGTTGCCGCCAATGACTCAACATCCGTAATTCCTTTTTCTTTCAGATCATCGGCCTGGGCAGCCGAAACACCTTGCAGCGCCGTGATGGGAACGGTTTCGCCGGAAGCCATCATTTTGACCATCTGTTGAGCAATTTCTTTCTTGATAATATCTTCACTGATGATATTGATATCCCAACCGACAAGCCGTGTCGCAAGCCGCACGTTTTGTCCTTTTTTACCGATCGCAAGCGATAACTGGTCTTCGGTGACGATGACTTCCATGATCCGGCGATTGATGTCGACGATCCGCACCTGACTGACTTTTGCCGGACTCAATGCGTTTGCAGCAAAAACCGAGGGCTCTTCGGACCATTCGATAATGTCAATTTTCTCGCCGCGCAGTTCTTTGATGATCGACTGTACCCGCGAACCTTTCATACCGACACACGCGCCGACCGGATCAACATCCTTTTCGTTCGATGAAACCGCGATCTTAGCGCGGTCGCCCGGTTCGCGAACTGCCGATTTGATGACCACCGTGTCGTCATAGATCTCGGGCACTTCCATTTCAAACAGGCGTTTAAGCAATTCCGCGCTCGTTCGCGAAACAATAATCTGCTGCCCTTTCAGATCTTTTGAAACATCAACGATGACGACGCGGATGCGTTCGCCCTGTCCCCAATTTTCACTTCTCACTTGTTCACGCTTCGGTGTGATCGCTTCAAGATTATTGCCGAGATCAATGATCATATCGCCGCGCTCAAAGCGTTTGACCGTACCGTTTATCAATTCGCCTTTGCGGTCAATATATTCTTCATATACTTTTTCGCGAACCGCTTCGCGAACTTTTTGAACCAAAATCTGTTTGGCTGTTTGCGCGGCAATTCGTCCGAGTTCTTCGGTCGGCAATGGGATCAGCAAAACGTCGCCGAGTTCGATCTCATCATCACCGGTAAGCTCAACGGCTTCATCGAGCGAAAGCTCGAGTGAAGGATTTTCAACCTCCTGAACAACGGTTTTCTGCGCCGAAATTTCAACGATGCCCTCTTCTTCGTTCCAATCAACTTCGATGCCTTCGCCCGTTTTGTCGTAATTCTTAAATTGTTTACGAGCCGCCGCTTTGACGGCGTCTTTCATCGCTTCAATTATCAAATCACGGTCAAGTCCGTGTTCGGCGCACAATGCTTCGATGTTCTGTCCAATGGTTGATGTCATACTTTTTTGAGTCCCAGGTCGCGAAATTTGCTCTTTCTCTCGACTCTCGACTATTTCTTTCTCTTTAACTCTTCGTCAATATCAATTTCCAAATTTGCTTTGGTAACTGCGCTGTACGGAAAACTCGCCTCCCCGCTTGAACGGTCATCAAAGAAAATTTCGTCGCCTACAACTGTTAAAATCTTCCCGCGAAAATGTTTTTGTCCCTTGATCGCAGTTTTGGTTTTGACCTTCGCAAGATGTCCCGCAAATTTTTCAAAATCTTTCAAACTGTATAGTTCGCGCTCAAGCCCGGGCGACGAAACTTCCAAAATGTATGCCGACTCGATCAAATCTGCCGCGTCGAGCAAACCGCTCAATTCACTGCTGACCGCTGAGCAATCTTCATGCGTGATACCTGTTTCTTTATCAATTAGAATACGGATCGTCTTATTTTTCCCGAATCCAACGGCTTCGACGTGCACGAGTTCCAAACCATTTGTTTCTGCCGCCTGCCCGGCGATTACCCGAATTCGCTCATCTATCGGATGCTTGCTCATAAAACCATTACCCAAAATAAAAAGTGGGCGCGAAACCCACCTGACACGCTCCTACGCATCGTAGGAAACGAATATCATACACGAAACTGAAAGTCATTGGCAAGCGAAGCTATTAGACGCTCGACTTTAATTTTTGGATGGCTGTATTAATTTCGCCAATTATTTTTTCGGCTTTGGCGATATGTTCGATAGCTGGGTCATTTGAAAGGTCTTCAAAAATTTTAATCAATTCGCGAGTTTCGGAAATCAGCCGATTGA
>JANLTD010000104.1:0-3539 GCA_031362765.1 Acidobacteriota bacterium
CGAAAATGCTCCGACCGTCACGAGCGACAAAACCAACATCGTCGCAAAGACCGGACGCTTGACACAAACTTCTGCTAACCATTGCATATTTTTTTAGTAGAGAGTGGAGAGTAGAGAGTGGAGAAATGCGGAGTTTTACTCTCCACTCTCCACTCTCTACTCTCCACTAATTAGTTATTGACGGACAATCACGCCGTCCCCCAACTTGTCTAAATTGCTTGTCGCAATCGTTTCATTTTCCTGAATGCCTTGTTTGACCTCGATCATATCGTTTTCGAGAAAACCGAGTTTGACCAGACGTTCGTTTGCGACGCCGTCCTTGACGACGAAAATTTTGTTGATCTCACCTTCCGTTCTGACCGCCGAGGTCGGGACCATAACGGCCGCTTCCGGTTTTGATTGCGTGATACTGACCGTCGCAAACTGTCCGGGTTTGAGTGATCCGCCGACGTTTTCGATCTCTGCTTCAACGGTCAGAGTCCGCGAAGTTGAATTCAAACTCGGCGCGAGCCTGACGATCGTGCCGGCAAAATTGCGGTCGGGGTAGGCGGCGACCTGCGCCGATATTCCTTGTCCGATCGAGATCTTCCCGACCGATTGTTCGGGAACGTCAATCTTCAAACGTAAAACGGCTGTCCGGATGATCGTCGCAATTTTTGAATTCGGCACGTTCGGCGAAATATATTCGCCAAGATCAGAATTTCTTTCGGAAACATAACCGCTGATCGGCGCATACACGGTCGTATCACCGAGAGATTTTTGCGCCTGAGCAACCTGTGTTTGAGAAGTTGCAACCGCCGCTCTCGCTTGACCGGCGGCGGCGCGTGCGGTATTGACGGCGGCGCGTGCCGTGTCAATCGCCCTGACCGCAACTGCTGCGTTTGAACGCGCTTCGTCAAGCTGTCCGAGAAGCGCGTCGCGCTGCGATTTTCGCTGGTCGTATTGAGCGCGCGAAACATCACCGGTTTCAAGCAGCCGCGTCGTTCGCGTCAATTCTTTGTCGGCTAATTCCAATTGTGCTTTGACCGATTTTACTTGCGAAAATGATTCAATATTGAATGTTTCGCCGTCGCCGATCCCGAGACGGATCTGTGCCTGCCGCAGATTGGCGACCGCCTGTTCGACGCTTGCTTCCGCTTGTTGGACGGCTTTGCGCTGTTGTTCAACTTGGGCCTGCGCCTGTTCAAGCCGGATCTGCGCGTCGCGCGGGTCGAGTCGGATCAAAACACTGCCTTTCTCGACATAGCTTCCGATGTCGAAATTTACCTCGATGACTTTTCCGGCAACGGTCGGCGCGACATCTGTCTGCGCGTCGCTGGCCAGATTTCCGGTCGCTTCAAAGTAAGTCGGGATTTGCCGCACAACGGCTTGTGCCGTCGTGATCTCGATATTCGCCGGTTTGGTTTCGGCGCCCGAATTTGAATTTGTCCTGGCGCTCGAACCGCCGCAGCCCGACAGAAAAAACAGAGCTGTTGAAAAAAGTAAAATAAATGCTGTTTTATAAAAATTCATGGATCTCATTGATTTTTTACCGGACATTGATTAACGCGTATTTCTCGGGAAGAAGGTCTCACAGTTTTTTTTATTCCCTCAAGCAAAATCGTCGCAAATTCGCGTGCCGCATCTTCGTTGGAAATTTTTAAGAGCTTTTGATCCTTGTCCCACAGAATATTGTTCAGCGAATGATGGACAAACATTCCGATAAACGCCCGGACGACAATTCGCGGTTCGACGTCACGAAATGCGCCGTCTTCTTGCCGCTGGTGAATATAACTGCCCAAAAAATCGTAAATGCGCGTGATAAAGTTTTCAAAAAACATCCGCGCCAAATCGTGTCCTTCAAGCGCGGAATGAAGCATCAACCGCAAAAAATCTTCATCTTCTTTGTGATGATTCAAAGCGTTCAAAGCCATGCTGTAAAATACGCCGAAATCGTCTTTTTGCTTGATCTGATCGGCAATTTCCGCAAACGGATCGTCAAACGGATGACTGCACGCTTTATGGTCGAGAATCGAAGCATAAAGCGCGTCTTTGTTGGAGAAATGCTTAAAGATCACCGCTTCCGAAACGCCGGCCGCATTGGCAATTTCTTTTGTCGTTGTGCCTCGAAACCCGCGTTCCGAGAAAAGCCGCATGGCTATTGTGCAAAGCTGCTCGCGCCTTTCATCGCCCGCCATGCGGGTTGGTGTTGTTTCAAAAAACTTATCCAATCTTCACTCCCGTTCTCAATAAGTAAGTGCTTACTAACCTATTTAGTTTCGCAAATCTAAAAACCGTCTGTCAAGTCGTTCGAGAAAAAATCGTAAAGCTTCAGTGATAATTTATTTTCACGGCAAACAAAAACTTTAAGACTGGAGCGCAAGGCATCCCTGCTTGCCGTGAGCGTTGCTTCGACGCGAAAAAGCGGAGCTAGATTCGACGGCACTTCTCTTACAAACGTCATTTTTGCGCCGTGCGTTCAGGTAATCTGAGAATGCTCGCGCTTCAGGTCCCCAAAACTTATTACTGACGCATTACAAAAAATCAATACGAACTTAAATGCAAAAACAAACGTATCAACTTTTTGTAACCGGTCGGCATCAAAAGCCGAAACCAGCGAGATCATCCTGGTTAAATTGGAAACTGCAAGGAGAAAGAAACATATGTCAGAATTTGAAGCGGAAGTCATCAAAGCGGAAAGAGAATTGGAACAGAGTCTTGTTCCGGTTGCTCCGGTCGAAAACTTAAACAATGCGACGGACGACGAATATTTAGGAGATTGGAAAATGCAAGCACAAGAATATCAACAAAAATTTCAGGACGCGGCCGTCAAGGCCAAAGATTACGCGAACGAAAAATTCGTGCAAGCCGGTGATAAGTTCAAGGAAATTTCGAACAAAGACCCGAAAGAATTGGTTGAAGACGCCAAAGAATTTGCGCGTCAAAAACCGGGACAAACGATTCTGATCTCGGCGGCGGTCGGATTGGTTTTGGGATTATTGATCAGAGGCGGCAGAAGGTAAAAAGGGCAAAGGTAAAAAGGCGATTCAAATTTCTTTGAATCGCCTTTTTTTTGTAATAAATTTAGTTTGCAGTTAGTTTTGAGCGTGAATCAAACGACGCGTGCGGTCCCCGAACAGAACGTCAATTTTCTGCGGTTCGATAACGTCCGTTACTTCGCCCTGGCCGAAAACCGAGTGCATCATTGCCTGACCTTTGCGGTATTTACGCGTGCGGTCGTAGGGCGAGGCGGTTTTTGTTTTGCCCATCGCCACCGATGTTTTCACACCGCGGCTGAATGTGCTGGAAGTTTCACATACCTGACACGCGGCTTTCGTAATTTGTCCCTGCTTGGAGACGGTTTCAACTGAATGATTTTGTTCTGCTTCGCAAGCCGAACAAAACATTTTCAGGCTTTGCCCAACTTGAAATACTTCTTTTTTCATAAATTTATTTTCCTTTCTTTATCTACCCCGACGAGGCCGAAACGAGCGAAAACTCTTTTTGGCAACCGCTGAAAATTTATTTGTGGAAGGTTTGACAGCCGGGGACAGAACACC
>JANLTD010000117.1:0-4542 GCA_031362765.1 Acidobacteriota bacterium
TGGAATTTAGCCGTTTCGCGGGCAGATGTTTCGGGTAAAGTAAATATTAAGGGCGAAAATGGCAAGGAAGTAAAAGCCGTGCAGTTTCGCGGAACAGGTTACCATGATCATAATTACGATAACCGTTGGCTTCCTGAAACAGTCCGGAACTGGCAATGGGGCAGAGCGCATTTCAATGATGCGACCGCCGTTTTTTATCGTTATAATGAGTGCGGCGAAAATGCGGCGACAACCAAGCTTTTCACAATTCGGAACGGCGAAATGCATGATCGTGATGCTTCTTACGACGAACAACATTTTTCGCGCGATATTTTCGGCGTCAAATACCCACAACGTCTGACATTTCTGACCGAGGACAATGTTCGTTTGCGCGTCAAGCAAACAAAGATCATTGATTCAAGTTTCTTCTACCTGCGTTTTTTGTCGGAAATGACGCTCAACCTGCGCGATGGCAAACCCCGTAAATCAATCGGCATCACCGAATATCTAAACCCGAAAGCCTTGAAATATCGCTGGCTTGACTGGCTCGTCAGCATGCGCATCGGTCGCAACGGCAAGAAAGCTTTTTTAAAGTAGTGGAGAGTGAGAAGTGAGGAGTAGAGCGTTACTGACCTTTTACTCCTTACTCCTTACTCCTTACTCCTTACGCCCGACTCTCTACTCTCTCCTCATTTATTCGCCAACTTAACCGCCGTGCCATACGCCAGAACTTCGGTCGAACCTTGTGTAAATTCGGTCGCATCATAGCGCATACAGATGATCGCATCCGCGCCCATTTCCTGTGCGTGGGCGATCATCCGCGCAAAGGCTTCCTGACGCGCCGCTTCACAAACGCGAGTCCATTCTTCGATATTACCGCCGCCGAGCGCTTTCAAACCGCCGATAAATCCCGCGCCGATACTGGTTGCCCGAACAACAATTCCGCGTACAACGCCCAAATATTGAACGATATTTGCCATTTCCACATTATTTCCGGTTGTTACCAACATTATTTTCCCTCCAAAGTTTTATTCATACCGCAAGGCTTCGATCGGATTCAGACGGCTTGCCCGGAATGCCGGTAAAACGCCTGCGATAAAAGCGACCAAACAAATTATTGCAACTATTAATAACAGAGAAAGCGGCTTGAAAGCAACCAGATTGTAGCCTTCAAACGATTCGAGGAAATATTCCGAAGCGTAGGAATTTCCGATTTTCCCGACCAGAACCGCGCCGCCGATCCCAAGCACGGCGCCCCAAAAGCCGATCAGAATTGATTCGAGAGAAAAAAGAAAGAAAACTTTCGCCTGTCCCATCCCGAGTGCCTTTTGCAATCCGATCTCTTTGGTTCGTTCCATTACCGCAATGACCAAAGTATTGATGATCCCAAACGACGCAGCGAGCAATGCGACCAGCGCGAACATATTCATCCCGACCTGAAAAATGCTGATCGCGTCATAAGTTCGTTTTGATTGGTCAATCATCGTTTCGCCGGTAAAACCTTTTATTTCCAGACGCTTTTTGACATCTTCGATGACCTTGATGTCATTCGAAGCCACCTCAAACGAAAAAGTCATGATCTTCCCATATTCGGGCGAATCGGCACGTTGAAGATCATAGATCTTCTTTTCGGTCGCGAGATCAATCGTCGAAAAAAATGAAGCCATAAAGCCTTTTGTCGCAACGCCGACGATCTTTAATTTCAATGTTTTGATCGCGGGCGGGTTTCCCGTTTTGAAACCGATGACGACTTCCCTGCCGATCAGAGTTTGAAAATCTTTACTAAAGGCTTTGGCAATATCATTTTGAAGAATGATCTGGTTTTCGCCGTCGATTTGTCTGCCGGCTTCGAGCTTTTGCGTCACGCCCTTGGCAATCGCATTTAGCTGAACCTGATATTTTTTGCCATCTTCCAACGAAATATATTCCGAACGGATCGAATAGTTGGGCGAAACTTCCTTGACCTCCGGAAAATCTTTCGCAAGTTTGTTTATCTGTTCTAGCGAGACAGCGATCGTACTCGGGTCAAATTCTTCTTCCTCTTGTTTTTGCTCTTTGTATTCGGCAGGTTCGTTTTTTGCTCTTGATTCAGGTTGTTCGATCTTTTTATGTATAAAAATAACATTAGTGCCTTCGTAATTTTTAACCTGTGTTTCGATATAATCCTTCAAACCATCGCCCAAACCATTGGTCAGCGTCAATGTGAATGCGCCGACAAAGATCGCCATCACCGTCAAAGTAGTTCGCAGTTTATTGCGAAAGAGATTACGGTTCGCGGTAATAACTAAATCTGTCAATTTCATAATTTTAATTGTTTAATGAGACGCGGATCAACGCTTATCCGCCGGATTCCCGCTGATTTTTTTTTGCATTCAATGAATCCTTGAAAATCCGCACAATCAGCGTTTATTCGCGTCCCATTTCTGCATGTCTCTCCGATATAATTTCTCCGTCCTTTAGTTCGATCACACGTTTGCATTTGCTTGCCAGCTCTTCATCGTGTGTGACGAAAACGACGGCGATGCCCTGTTCACGATTGAGCCGAAAAAGCGTCTCTTCGACCATCGCGCCAGTCACCGAATCGAGATTACCGGTCGGTTCGTCGGCAAAGATGACTTTCGGTTCACTCGCCAATGCCCGCGCAATACAGACACGTTGTTTTTCGCCGCCCGAAAGATCTTTGGCAGGTTTCCGCGCTTTGTCTTCAAGCCCGACCGAGCGGAGATATTCCATTCCCTTTTCGCGTCTTCCAGAAGCGGACAAACCACGGATCTTGAGCGGCAAAACGACGTTTTCGAGCACCGAATCGCGGCCGTTCAAAAAGAATTGCTGAAAGATAAACCCGAATGTTTCGTTGCGGAAACGATTCAGTTTGCTCTGCGAAAAGGTCGTGATGTTTTCGCCATCAAAGGTTATCCGGCCGCCGGTCGGCGAATCGAGACAGGCGAGCAGGTGCATCAAGGTTGATTTTCCGCTGCCCGATTTTCCGACGATCGCCAGACAATCATCTTCGGCGATCTCAACCGTCACGCCGCTCAGAGCGCGGTATTCGTCCGCTCCGCTCTTATATGTTTTTGATAATTCAATTGCTTTTAGCATAAAATTATTGCCTTTTTTTGTTAATTTATTTTTTGGAATACACTTTATAAAGCGTTATTTTCTATTTGATTTGGCCGCTCAATCGGTATTAACTCCGTCAGGTCTTACGTTCGGATTTTTTTAATTGTTTCCCTTAAATTTGAGTCGTTGATTGAGAGTTACGGCAAATAACCATAAATGATCGTAGAGGCAAAACAATGCTTATAATAATTTGTTTTGATTTACAAAATATATTATGTTAATAGATTTTTCAGTGGATGTTACTCGCACACCGCTTTTCGTCAACACCTATCCAGCAAATTCAATTTCCGAAAACTGTTGTCCTAAAAACATTCAGGTAATTCCTACCTTTCGACTCCCTAAACCTTAAGTGTTTTAATTACCCTTAAACAAAATCCAAACCAACGAGAAATAGATTATGAAAAAAAATTTTAACCCGTCTGAAACTATGTTACGAAAATCTCTGAAAGGCATGCTGCTTTCAAAACTTGTCCGGTTGACAGGCAAACGCATGATCGTATTAGGGATAATCTTCGCTTTTTATTTAACAATGGCACTGCCGATGCCATATTCCGGCAATCGAAGCATTTTGCCAGAAAGCATTTCGCCCGTTGCGCCGGTTTCCGCCAATACAGTTTATTATAATTTTACGGGCGGGAATCTGAATTTCAACATAAGTGCTTCAACTGTCAACTTGATCAACACAAATGATGATTGGTCGGGCGTTAATTCAGTCGAGGGTTATGAAGGTCGCGATTTGACCAATCCGACCGAAGGCGTAGATCCGCGAACAGTTTTGACGGCGGAATTTACTAATTCACAACTGCCGACTACGCCGACGAATGTCGCTGCCAATAAAAGCAACCCGAGTGCCGCAAACTTTGGCGGCGTTGCCGAATTCGATACCGGAACTTATCTGGCGATCGGCTTTCAGGGCAATGTTCACGCCAATCCCTATATGGTCTTCTACCTCAACACAACAGGTCATTCGAGCGTCCGTATGGGTTACAAAGTAACCGACATTGACGGCGGTTCAAATGGTTCCGTTTCGCCAATCGCCCTGCAATACCGCGTGGGCGAGACCGGAAATTTCACGAACATTCCCGCCGGTTACATCGCTGATGCGACCGACGGCCCGACAATTTCCGGCCGCCAGACAGTAAAAAACATCATACTGCCGGCCGTCTGCGATGATCAGGCTAAGGTGCAGGTCAGACTAATTACGACGAACGCGAACGGTCCCGACGAATGGATCGGTGTTAATAACGTTGTTTTCAGTGTCCTTCCGCCAACAGCGGCGATGGCGACAGCCGGAGGACGCGTATTTTCACCTGACGGCCGCGGTTTGGCGAATGCTTCCATCATAATGTATGACTCGACCGGCAATTCAAGAGCTGCGAGATCAAATAGCTTCGGTTATTACTCGTTCCGCGATGTACCGGTTGGTGAAACCTATATTTTTGA
>JANLTD010000194.1:0-5106 GCA_031362765.1 Acidobacteriota bacterium
CCAAACCGATCTTCTTAATAACTTCGCGGCGCGAACGACCCGCAAAATCGGATTTAATATTCGTTTCCAAAAGTTTTTTATCATTCAATTGATCAATCGCCAACCAAATCATATCCTCGTGTACCGATGATCCGACCTCATTTTCAAATAACGCTGAAATGTCCGTTATCGAATTATTGCCATCACATGACTTCCATATGAACGCCGCGGTCTGATTCAAGCAATGAGCCTTATTGCTGCTCAGATCATAGACCAAAACTTCATCAGCTGTTTCCTGGATGACCAACCCTTCTTTTCGGGCGACAGGGATTTGTGAATTCTTCATTGTTTCCTCCTAGGTTTAGACAAAATAATATATCAGTTTTTTTCAGTTTTTAAAACATTTATAAAGCACTATAACACCTTATTTTCAAAGAAACTCAACAACTTTGTTGCAAAATCTTTAGCTTCTCCTCTTTTGGATTTGATGATTATCGCACGACTTACAATTTTATTCAAGACTGTTAATGAAAATTGTGGGTTATATCTGATTGGAATAGTGTGAGATAGCATTTTCAAGACGGCTGTCCCTTCACTTAAAACCTGCGGCTGCCATTTAGCGCCCGACTTAAATTCAGTCAAAAGTACCATTCCAACCGGTAACGGCTCAATGCCTCTCACGCCTCCAAAAGCTTCAACCGGAAATTCAACTTGTTGATGTTCGTCAATCAGACCACGTATTGACAGCGTTTTTGGAAAAGGGTGAACAAAACCGTTCTCATCCAGAACCGCATAGTCATCAGAATAATACGTTGCACCCAGTTTAGTCAACTCTTTTATGAGTGTTGTTTTCCCACAAAAGCTGTCGGCCGGTATCAAAATCGCCTTTCCCTTCCAGCCAACTACACCCGCATGTATAAAAACCTTCGATTCAGCAAATTCTGCAATCGTCACCCGAATTTGAAAATCAAAATAATTAAGGAATATTTTCTTATCATTTCCGGCGGTTATTTTTTTTGTTCCTTTAAATAAAACATATTCAAATTTCTTATTTGTCCGAACCGAAAAAGTATATTTTGCCTGACTGTATCGAATAATCTCAAACCCATTCGGAAGTAATAAATTCAATCTATCAGCAACTTCTCTTACAAGTCCTTTTTTTTTTGAGAAAATTCGAATTCTCACACCATAGGCTTTAAAAGCAAGCCAGTTTTCTGGCGAAATTGATTTATTAATCTTTATTTGAGCCATTGTTATTTGCTTTGATCGGACTTTTTATATTTACTGTTTTAATATTGATGCTTTTTTTCCTGACTTTCTCAAAAGCATCAGTAAAAGTAAAAAAGTTTCAATCAACATTACTGTTAGCACTATTTTTTCAAAACTCAAGGAATATTTAAGATATAGCACTAGAGTTATAACTAAAATTATCGAGGCCAAACCATACATAATTGTTATCTTAGAATGTGTCGAACCTGCAATGAGTAATCTTTGGTAAATATGTTCACGATGTGCTTGCCAGACTTTTTCTCCTCGAAAAAGTCTCTTAAGAAAGGTCTGAACTGAGTCAAACAAAAAAAACCAAACCAGCAATATACCGATCAATGGAAGTAAAGATGCATTTTCAATATTATTAACTCGTTTCAAACACAAGATCGGTAATACCGCAAATGAATATCCTAAAAAAGCACTTCCAACATCGCCCATAAATATCTTCGCCGGCTGCCAATTAAGAACTAAAAAACCGAGCGATGAAGCGGCAAGAACCCCTCCGAAAAACGATATATCATCTGCCCCAAATAGATAGCCGATGAAACACCAACCAACTCCCGCCGTAACGGCCTGTGTCGCGGCAATTCCATCTATGCCGTCCATAAAGTTATAAGCGTTGATCAGCCAGACAATCCACAAAAACCCAAAAACATATCCGGCCAGACCGATTTCAATATTTCCGTAAAAAGGAATGAATATTTTTTCAAAACTACCCAACTCGAAAACAACTAATCCGGCCGCTAAACCATGAAAAATAATTCGAAAAAGCGGTGAAATTGTTTTTAAATCATCAATTAAACTAATTATAGCTACTATCAAAGCCCCTGCAAAAAATGACCATTTTATATCTTTACCCGTATAAATTAAATAAATACAGAATGTTACGAGCGATAAAAGACAAATAACCACCCCGCCTCCTCTTGGTGTCGGAAAACTATGCGAACTTCTCCCATTTGGAATATCAAGTAATTGCCGCTCTATACTCCAATGCCGAAAAGCATTGACACCTATTAGGGTCGTAAGAAATACTCCAAAATAGATTGCTATTTCTATATACACTTTAATTATTTTTTTTCTCTATATAACTATTAACTTGTCTTTTAATCGCCTCAGATATTGATGTCTGAGGCTCAAAACCATAACTTTCATACAGTTTTCTTCCTGAAAATTTGTCATTGGAAAGCCATTTTTTGAATGTATTCTCAATTTTATTAAATACTTCTAATGATAATGTTCTATTATTAAGTTGAAAAAGTATTCGAGGAATTTGTTTGGGCAATCTAATCGGTATCGGTTTCTTTTTTAAACTAACTGAAATTATGGAAACAATTTCTTTCATTGGTATAGCAACGGATGTCAGATTATAAATTTCCGCCTTATTTATTTGCTCTATTTCAAGTAATCTAAGGACACAATCAGCAATATCATTTTTATATATCAAACTTTTTTTATTGCTTCCATTTCCAACCCAAAAGAATCTATTTTTATCAATTAACGTTATCAGACGCGACACGTTCCCGATATCACCTTCCCCAATAACTGTTCCGAGTCTTAAAATTGTCAATCCGATCCCATTTTTTTGACATAACTCCAATGCTTTTTTTTCTGCTTCTAATTTTGATTCAGCATACAACCCAACAGGGTTGCAAGTAAAATCTTCATCTATTTCAAGTTCTCCGTAGTCGCCGTAAACCGAAACTGAACTGATCAATATTAAATGTCGGACCTGTAACTTCCCTGCTAATCTGCAAATATTTTCGGTTCCCTGTACATTTGTTCGCCAAAAATCATCTTTGGAAACTTTACCGAACTGATGCGCCAATCCGGCTGTATGGATCAGAACTCCGAGATTCTCCAAATTTTCCAGTTTTCTCAGGGAAATATCATCAGAAATATCACATTGTATTATTTTTCCTGTTCCATAATCTATCTGTTTACCATTTATGATTTCTGTTTTGTTTCGGGACAAACTGTATAACTCGAATTTGTCGGTGTTTTGAATTGCGGCGATGATCGAACTACCCACAAATCCCGTTCCGCCTGTCACTAAAATTCTGGTTCTATCACTCATGATTTCCGTTATCAGACGCGAAGTTATTTCAAATTTAAATGATATTTTTTTAAAGCGCCCGCCAGCGAATATTTTTCTAACGCGGAATTTCTAGCATTTTCCCGCATTTCTCCAAACAAATGCCGTTTGTCATAGATCTCGTATATTTTGTTCAAAAGAATCTCCGGTTCATTCGGCAAAACAGTCCAGCCGACTTTATCCTCTTGGACAACTAATTCTATTTCCGAATCTTTCTCAGTCAAAGCAAGAATCGGCTTTCCGGCTGCCAGAATATTATATGTCCGACTCGGCATCGAAACTCCCCACATCTTTTTGACAAGTGTGACAATCGCAACATCACAGGCATTTAAGAAAATATTTTGTTCGCTTCTTGGTCGAGGATCAAGCAATCTGACATTTTTCAGAGATTTTTCAGAAACAGTCTTTTCCAACCACTTTCTTTTCACACCGGTTCCCAAAAATACGAAGCAAAATCGTTCGTCACTTTTAAGTTTTTCAGCACATTCAATGATACTTTCCAAATCATTCGGATAACCCATATTTCCCGCATATAAAAATACAAGTTGATCCTCAATTCCTAATTCCTTGAGCAGTACATTATCATTTCGCGGAAGCGGCTTAACGGTTTCGAGTTCCGCCCAATTTTGAATCGTCGTTATCGGTATGTCCAATCCAACTGTTTTTGAACTGATCAGTTCAAACATATCCCTTCCACAGACGATTATCTTACTTGCATATTTATAAAGCCACCGATTACAAAAATTCAGAGTATTAACTATCAAAGACCCCTTTTTTGTCTTTTTTGCGGCAATCAATATCTCCGGATAGTTGTCGTGTATCAGCAGAATGTATGATGATCCTTTGATCAGCGCGGCAAATGCGGTTATAAAGGGCAGGCTCGGCGGTGTCGTGACAACCATGATCTTGTCGCCCTTCTTAAAATTACCCAAGGCCTTAATAAATATCGAAAGGCTCAGGGTAAGCATATTTATTATTCGAAAAAAAATAACATTCTTATCGAGAGTAGTTCCGACAACTCGAAATATCTCGACTTTTTTGTGCGTCTCTTTTGACGGTGCCTTTTTTCCGCGAGCCGAATAATTAGGCTGTCCGCACAATACTCCAACCTGGAAATGTTCGGTCATCCCCTCGGCAATTCGGGTCAGGTAATACCCTGTCGAAGTTTCCTCCGGATAATACAACTCAGTAACAACCCACAATTTTTGTTTTGTTGGTTTCGGATCTTCAGTTATTTTCGTTAATTCCCTTCTATCCACGCTCAATCAACTGATATGTTTTCTCAGGCTGTTATAGCCCAGGACTATTTTACTGACTGTCTGTGCAACATTTCCGACCAAATATTCTTTCGGAGCAATCCAGTTTGCCGGCTGGGAAATTGCGATTTCCGTTGATCTTAATATTGAATCGGTATCCGCACCGCTGATGATGTTACTCCCGCACTCAAGTGTTTCAGGGCGTTCTGTAACATCCCGGACTGTGATATTCGGGACTCCGAAAATCGAACATTCCTCCTGCACGGTTCCGCTGTCGGTCAAAACGGCCAGTGCATTTTTTTCTAGTTTGACGAAATCAAAAAACCCGAGCGGCCTTAACAATTTTATTTTATCGGTTTCCGGCTTTAGAGAGTATTGTCCTAATTTTTCGGCCGTCCGCGGATGGACACTGACCAACATTTTTTTACCGAACTTGGTAACGATCTTCTCGAATCCTTTGAAAATCTTTATAAAGCTTTTCTAAAAGCTAAAAAAAGTACCAAAAATTAT
>JANLTD010000204.1:0-7527 GCA_031362765.1 Acidobacteriota bacterium
GGTTGAAACCGCAACAGAATTGGCAAATGTCGAAAGCCAGACGCTTGGCGAAATCGTTCGCAAGATGAACAAAGATTCGGTCAACCTTTACGCCGAACTGATCTTGCGAACTCTGGGCAAAAAGTTCGGCGCCGAAGCGCCGGACGAAAACCCGAAAATTCAAAAAACACGCGCCGACGATTCGGCGGGAACCTCCGTCATCAAAAAATGGCTCGCCGAAAACGGCGCGAGTTTTCAGGAAACCGAATCAATCAAAGACGGTTCGGGACTTTCGCGTCTGAATTTCATCACGCCCGAAACTTTGGGACGCGCCCTTGTCGCCGGAAATCAAATCAAAGCGGCGGAAATTTTCCGCAATTCTTTGCCGATTGCCGGCGTGGACGGAACTCTGCGCGGGCGTTTGGGCAATATGGCGGGAAAGATCCTGGCGAAAACGGGTTCAATAACTTACGTCAATTCGCTTGCCGGTTACGCGAAAAACGAACGCGAAACCTTGGCTTTCGTGATTCTTTGCAACAACGAAACGCGCAAAGCGGACAGTTCAGTTTTGATTGATTCGATTGCGGCAAGTTTGATGGGAAATTAAATTTATCCGAAAAATACGCCAAAAAAGAAAAACACCCAAACAAAAATCAGTAAAAAAAATCGGCAAAAATCATTGCTGACAGGCAGCCGACATTTGCCCGCGATTCCTGATTCCTGATGTAGGGCTCAGGATAAATCGGGCAAAATTCCTTGTTTGCCGGAAACGGGCGTTTGCAGCGTTTGCAGATCTTTAACTGCATACCAACAGGAAAAAGTGAAAAGGTGAAAAAGTGAAAATGTGAAAAAAAGTTTCACACATAAAAACCGCCAAACTTTTTCACCTTTGCCCTTTTCCACTTTTCCACTTTTTCCATATAATTGAATCTTTGTAAATCAAACTCAGGAAAATTTATGGTTGAAGAATTTGCGTTCGACAATACGGAAGAACGCCGCAAAACGCGCCAGGACGGCGGTACGGGCTGGATCGAAGTGATCGTTGGTTCGATGTTTTCGGGAAAATCAGAAGAACTCATCAGAAGACTCCGCCGCGCCCAGATCGCGCGGCAAAAGGTGCAGGTTTTCAAGCCGAAAATTGACGATCGTTATTCTATCGAGCAGATCGCGTCGCATTCGGGAATGACGCATATCTCAAAACCTGTCATGACGGCCGCCGAATTGATGGCGCAAATCGAAGCGGGCACGCAGGTCATCGGTATTGATGAAGGACAGTTTTTTGATATGGAAATTGTCGAAGCTGTCAATAAATTGGCAAGCGAGGGGCGGCGCGTGATCGTTGCCGGACTCGATCAGGATTATATGGGGCGACCGTTTGAGCCAATGCCACAACTTCTTTCAATTGCCGAATTTATCACGAAAACGCACGCAATTTGCGTCAAATGCGGCAACACGGCGAATTATTCCCAAAGAACTTCGGATTCGACCGAAAGAGTCGAAGTTGGCGCGAGCGACAAATACGAAGCGCGCTGTCGCCAATGTTTTGTACCGCATTCGGACACGCCGACGATTTTGTGACTTAGAATGGAGACGGACAAAAATGATGAAGCAAATTTTCTTTTCAGCTTTGGGTATTGCGATGATTTGTGCTTTTGTTTTTCACATTCAATCGCAGACCAAAGCCGATCAAGATCTTCTTTTCGAAATTCAACAAATCAAAGCGATTGATAACCATTCGCACGTTGAGCAAGTTGTCCGGGAAGGAAATCGCGATGACGAAGGCGATGCCATCGCTTGCGGAGGATTGGAATTTGTTGCGCCGCCGCCGATGCGTCTGCGGGTTGATAATCCGATTTACACGGGCGCGTGGCGCGAACTGTTCGATTTTCGCGCCGATGCGATGACTCCGGAAACGGTGCGCGCATTTCTGGCAATTAAACAAAAGGCAATGCGCGAAAAAGGTGATGCTTACCCGAATTGGATTTTGGACAAACTCAACATTGAGGTAATGCTTGCCAACCGGATTTCGATGGGGCGCGGTTTGAATACGCCGCGTTTTCGTTGGGTTTCTTACGGCGATCCGCTGCTTTTGCCGTTCACGACGGAAACCGTCCGCCAAACAAATTCCGATCTGCAATTTTTCTACGGGCAGGAAGAAAAACTTTTCAAGCGATTTTTAGCCGAATTGAAGATCGGAAAACTCCCCGCGACGTTTGACGCGTATTTGAAACGGGTTGTCGCGCCGACGCTCGAACGGCAAAAAGCAAACGGCGCGGTCGCCATAAAGTTTGTCGCGGCTTATTACCGTTCGCTTGATTTTGCCGAAGTTTCAAAAACAGAAGCCGCCGCCATTTACTCCAGATACAGAAACGGCGGTGAACCGTCGCCGGCCGAATATAAAAAGTTTCAGGATTACGTTTTTCGTTATATTGCCGTTGAAGCGGGAAGATCAGGCCTCGTCGTCCATCTTCACACCGGCGGCGGTTGCGGACATTTTTTCAATCTGCGGACGAGCAATCCGATCTTGCTTGAATCCGTCGTCAATGATCCGGCGTTCAGAAAAACCAATTTCGTGCTTGTTCACGGCGGCTATCCGTTTACCGCTGAAACCGCTTTTCTGCTCGAAAAACCAAATGTTTATGCGGATTTTTCGGCGCAGACGTTTCTTTTATCGCCGCGTATTTTGAGCCGTGTTTTAAGAAGCTGGCTGGAATATGAACCGGAAAAAGTTTTGTTCGGCACGGACGCTTCGCCGGCCACGCCCGAAGTCGGTTGGGAAGAATCGGCGTGGCTGACCTCGACCACGGCACGCGAAGCGTTGGCGATCGCCCTCACCGAAATGATCGAAGACAGAGAAATTTCGCGTGCGCGAGCCTCGGAACTGGCGCGAATGGTTTTGCGCGAAAATGCCGCCGGATTGTATAAAATAAGTCGCTGATCTCTTTTGAATCCAAATTCGAGAAGTTGCGAAAAATAATTTGTTGGAGTTAAAATAAAATTTTTAAGGAGGAGCGAAAAAAATGAATAATTTACAGATAGTTCAAGATGCCTACGGCAAATTCGGCAGCGGCGATGTCGCCGGTTTGATCGGGTTGCTTTCAGATGACATTGATTGGCGCGTGCCGGAGATCGAAAACGCGTCGTTTGCCGGCGCGCGCCGCGGACACGACGCGATGTACGATTTTTTTACCGTGCTGGTCGCCGAAGAAGAGATCACGCAGTTTGAGCCGATCGAATTTATTGACGGCGGAGACAAGATCGTCGTTTTAGGAAGATCTGCGGCAACGGTCAGAGAAACAAAACGCAGTTATCAAACCGATTGGGTTCATATCTTTACGATCAAAGACGGGAAAATAACCAATTTTCACGAATTTTTTGATAACGCCGCCGCCACTCGTGCTTATCAAAAAACGACGACCGCATAAAAATTTATCAACAACGAAGAAAATATGCTGTGTCACGGTACGGTATTTAGGATTTATGCTCATTATTTAGGAATATGTAAAAAATAACTTATAACAATTAAAAAAAACTTGATAGTTTAGAAGCGGTCTTCGACCGTCTTGACCGGTGGTCAACGCCACGCCTCTAAACTATCGTATAAGTTATTTTTACACGTTCCTTAGCCTTCCGAAGCGCGGCGCAGCCGATCCATCAAGGCTGCGCCGATGCCTTTTTCGTCCTCGATCTCACAGTATATCGTTTTAATTCCGGCGTGGTCACAGACGCGGAAAAACGCGAAAACTTCGTGCGCGTATTCTTCAACCGATGTGCAGATTCTTACAAGTTCAAATTCGCCAAAAGGGTTGTCCAAACCGATAAATGCTTTGGATTTTGGATTTTGGATTTTGGTTTTTGGATTTACTAAAACCACTTCAGCTTTCGGCGAATAATGCCGGTGCTTCATGCCCGGGCTACGGATAACATCACTTTCTTTGACTTGATAAATTTGCGTTTCGGGAGCGATTTTCCGCAACTGTTCTAAACTTATCGCCCCGCTTCTTAAAATCAAAGGCGCATCCGAAGTGCAGTCAACAACCGTTGATTCCAACCCGATTTCGGTTGCCTCGCCTTGCAGAATGCAATCGATCCGTCCATTCAGATCTTCAAAGACGGCCTGCCATGTGGTCGGCGAAGGTTTGCCCGAAAGATTCGCGGACGGCGCGACGACCGGCATGCCGCACGCCCGCAAAAATTCTTGCGCGAGTTTGTTTTTCGGCATTCGGATGCCGATCGTGTCGAGGTTCGCGGTCGCGGTCAGCGGAACGCTTGCGGATTTCGGCAAAACAAGCGTCAGCGGAGCAGGGAAAAATGCTTCGATGAATTTTTGCGCGTGCGGCGTGATATTAGAAGTCAAAGCGTTGATTTGTTCGAGATTTCCGACGTGGGCGATCAGCGGATTATCACTCGGCCGCGCCTTTGCTTCGAAGATGTTTGCAACCGCTTCCACATCAAAGATATTCGCGCCGAGTCCGTAAACCGTTTCGGTCGGGAACGCGACGATTCCGCCGCGCTTGATGAATTCAGCGGCTTCCAACGGAGATTTTGTCAGAATCGTTTTCATTTTGAGGAAATAGTGTAACGCTGGTGACGCAAAGGCGCAAATCACAAAGGAAATGTATTAAAGCATTGCTTTTTTCAACCACAAATCCATTATTGTTCCTTTTTTTTCTCGCCGCCTTTGCGTCTTTGCGCCTTCGCGTTAAACTTCTCCTAATGACTCTGGAAGAAAAGATCAAAGCCTTGCCGCCGGACGCGGGCGTTTATATTCACAAAAATGCGGCCGGCAAGATCATCTATGTCGGGAAGGCGAAAAATCTGAAAAACCGTGTTCGTTCGTATTTCCAGTCGGGCAAGAATATTGATGCAAAAACGCGGGAATTAGTAAAAAGAATCGCCGATTTTGAATTTATCGTCGTTGATTCTGAAGTCGAAGCGCTTGTGCTCGAATCAAATCTCATCAAACTTCATAAGCCGCGCTACAACATAATGCTTAAGGACGATAAGCAGTATCCGCATCTGAAGCTAACTACCGAGGAATTTTCAAAGGTCGTCATTACGCGCAAGATCGCGAAAGACGGCGCAAATTACTACGGCCCTTTTCTGCCCGCAAGTTTGGCGCGAAAAACGCTTGATCTGATCAACCGGACGTTTCAGCTGCGCACTTGCGACATTAAGATTGACGGCAAACTGGCGCGTCCGTGTCTTGAATATCACTTGAAAAGATGCCTCGCGCCGTGCGTCAAAGATCTTTGTAAAAAAAATGAGTACACCGAAGCTGTCCGCGACGTGAAATTGCTTCTCGAAGGCAAAAACAAAGAACTTGCCGCCGAACTAGAACAAAGAATGTGGCAGTTTGCCGAGCGCCAAAACTATGAATTGGCGGCGAAATACCGCGATTTACGGGGAACGGTTCTGGCCTTGCTGGACGATCATCAGAAAATGCTTTCAACGCCCGACCGCGATGTTGACATTATCGGTTATTACCGCGAGAAACAAAGACTGGCTTTACAGCTTTTCACGATGCGCGAAGGAAAGATCGTCGGCCGCCGCGAATTTTTCTGGGAAGATCTGGACGCAGAAAATTTTGACGGTTCGGAATTCTTAGGCGCAAGTTTGACTCAATATTATTCAACCGATTATGTGCCGCTCGAAATTCACGTCCCGGCCGATTTCGACGACCGTGAATTGTTAGAAAAAGTGTTAACCGAACGTCGCGGACGAAGGGTGCGCATTCTCGACCCGAAACGCGGTAAGAAAGTTGAGATGATTCGCCTGGTCGAAAACAACGCCCGAATCGCTTTTGAGCAAAGATTCAGAGTCTTAAAACCCGACACGCAAAAATTACTGGAAGAATTACAGGAAATTCTCGAACTGCCCCGATTTCCCGACCGCATCGAATCTTTTGACATCTCGAACATTTCGGGTGCCGAGAATGTCGCCGGAATCGTTGTCTTTGAAAACGGGAAACCGGCCCGCGCCGAGTATCGCCGATTAATCATCAAAACGGTCGACGGCGCCAACGATTTCGCGTCGATGCACGAAGCCGTTTTCAGAAGATACAAAAGATTGGTGACCGAAGAAAAACCGTTGCCGCAATTGATCTTCATTGACGGCGGCAAAGGACAAATTTCCGCCGCCGCCGCCGCGCTTGCTGCCTTAGACCTTGAGATGATCCCGATCGTCGGACTCGTCAAACCGCCGAAACATCATAATCAAATTTCGCATCTTCTCAGGTTCGGACGCGAGGACGAACCTGTAAAATTTGAAGCAGGTGTGCCTGTTTTCCGCCTTGTTCAGCAGATTCGCGACGACACGCACAAAACAGCGGTCGAATATCACCGTAAACGCCGCGAGATGCGCGATTTCACGTCGGAACTGACCGCCATCGAAGGCGTCGGTGAAAAGCGCAAACTAACATTATTAAAAAACTTCGGCTCAATCGAACGAATCGCCAAAGCCGGCGTTGAAGAATTAAAGATTTTCGTCGGCGAAAAGACCGCAAAGTTAGTTTTTGAGCATTTTGAACGGCAAAGAAAATTGGCAACAACCAAAAATTAAGTATGTTTTTCAGGCACGAGTGCAATCAAACCGCGCAGAGCTTCGTTGACGGGTTCGGCATCGGGAAAATACTTTTGCACATCGGGCGCGAGCGCGATAAGTTTCGTTTCTTTGACAACGGTTGAGCCATTTAATTTGTGAATAATCGTTGTATGACCTTTTTGCATCGCTTCAAAATGTTTTCCGCGAACGCCTTTGCCGAAGTCATATTCTTTTCGCATTTCGTCTTTTTCTTTAGTCTTGCTCTTATATTTTTCGTTCTGCTCAAAAATCGGCATTTGAGACCGGTTATGAGATATTATTATTGAATCTCCAAGAAATTTAGTTGGCATCAAGGTAATGCGTCAGTAAAAAGTCAGGAATTTACATTTTGACAAAAGCGGGCGTGAAACAACCTTTCCTGACCTGAAATTAACCGTGAATTGACTGATATTCTTTCATCTTTTCTCAAATTATAAGGTAAAAAAGACCTGATAAAACAAATTTCAGGTCTGGAAGGGCTATTTTACACCGGCTCTTTTAGCATAGATCTTATCTGTAACTTTTTACTGGGGCAATGCTCAGCGGCGAAAAAAATGTTCAACTTTTGTGCGGGTTTGTGCAAAAATACCGTGACGCGAAACTTTGAATAAGCAAACACACCGAAAACCGTCATTGTCAAAGGGAAAGACGAATGAATAGTGTGTCGGTTAGAGTTCGAACACCGATAAGAAAGGTATTAGAGGTAAATGAGAAGCATTGTTTGCCGGGAGCGCAGGCATCCCCGGCGTGCTGAGCGCGAGAGCGCGTGCATATTCGCTGAAAGTGCGTTCAAGATTGAGTAAGGCTTATACGCCGCTCTCGCGCCGTGGCAGGCAAGGATGCCTGCGCTCGCGGCAAAGAGCGTAATTTGCTGAAAGTGTATTCAAGATTGCGTGACGCTTTTACAACGCTTCGCGCCGTAGCAGGCAGGGATGCGTGCGCTCCCGGCGATGGGAAATCTTTGCT
>JANLTD010001085.1:0-9688 GCA_031362765.1 Acidobacteriota bacterium
CGCCGGCTTCGATCGTCGCATAAACGACATTCGTATTTGCCGGAGAAATCGAAAGCCCGATACGACCTAAATCGCCCGGAGGCAATCCGCTGCGCACCTTTGCCCATGTTTCTCCGCCGTCAGTTGATTTATAAACCGCGCTTTCGGGACCGCCATTGATGAGCGTGTAAAAATGTCTGCGGCGCTGCCACGAAGCAGCATACATCGTATTCGGATCAACGGGATCGATCACGACATCCGTAACGCCCGTATTTTCGCTGATCGTGATCACGGCTTTCCAGGTTTTGCCGCCGTCGGTCGTTTTATAAAGACCGCGTTCGCCGCCCCCCGCCCACAAAGGACCTTGTGCAGCGACAAAAACGACGTTGCTGTCGCGCGGGTCAACCGCAATTCTTCCGATATGTTCGGAAGTCTTCAAACCCATATTTTTCCAGCTTTTTCCGCCGTCATCGGAACGATAAACTCCGTCGCCGTAGGCAACGCTGCGCTGACTGTTTCGCTCGCCCGTGCCGACCCAGACGGTCGCCGGATTTTTGGGGTCAAGCGCAATTGCACCGATCGAAAAAGCGCCTTCATTCTCAAAGACCGGTGTCCACGTCGTTCCGCTATTGACCGTCTTCCAAACTCCGCCCGAAGCAACTGCGACGTAATATTTCGTCCGATCATTCGGGTCAACCGCAAATGCAATGACCCGGCCCGACGTGACTGCCGGCCCGATCGAGCGAAACTTCAAACCCGAAAAAGTTGATGCCGACATCGGCTCAGGCGTCGGCATTGGAGTCGGCGAAGGTGTCGCGGTCGGTGCAGGTGTCGGCGCAGCGACCTTTGGCGAAATCGAACCCGTCGGAATTTGGGCCGCAATGGTCGCAATCAAAACCAACGAAACACAGACTAATATCACAGAAACACGCAGTTTATACACGCTAAATGACTCCCTAAAGAATGAATTATTTGCAAAAGCTTTGGCTGTTATTATGTGTTTATTGAGTTTGATTATCAAGCGCAGATGAAGCGAAACGCAAGCATTGCCTCGCCACCTAAATTGCGATTGCGGAAAGAATGCGAGGAAAAATGTATCTGATTAGGTCTTTGGTTTTTGGTCTTTGGTCTTTGGTTTTATTCAATGGAACCCTTTTGATTTTCAACCAAGATGCGCGGAAAAATAAGTGTCAAGGTGAGAAATTCATTACCGATCGGCAATTTCTTTCCCAAAATCAAAGACCTGATCAATACCATACGTTGCAGATTATTCAGTGAGCATTCCGGCAACCTGGCGTCCGGTCTTCATCGCGGCATTAAGCGATGGATAGGCCGTATAATCGCCGCAGCGATAAGTGTGGTCATTGATCTTCAGATCGTTATTGGTTGCTGAATCTTGAAAAAATTGAGGCAAGGCTTCCGAAACTTTGTAAGTCTTTAAATGCCGCCAGACATTTTCCCGACCAAACCATTTGATCAATTCCGCTTGAACATTTTCTTCTGAAACGTCCTTATTTCCGATAATATTGACCGAAATCAAGGTCTTGCCCGCCGGCGCATAACTCGCCGCAACGTCGGAAATTACGAGAATATGGTCAATCAACTCATCTGTATTTGAATTGATAATCAGATACGGTTCACCTTTCAAATTCAAAGAAAGATCGCTCTCGAAATACAGACAAACGGTTCCGTTAAATTCGACCTTCGATTCTTCTCCAAGCAGTTTTGCCGCCGTACTTGCATCACTCGCCAAAACGATTTTGTCGGCTTCGATCGTTTCGTCATTTTCCAAATAAAGGGTTTTGCCGGCAATTTTTCTAACCGGCGTGTTAAGCCGAATCTGATTCGGCGATAAGTGTGCGGCGATCTGTTCGGGAATCGCCTGCATTCCGTTTTGCGGCAGGGAAACTTCCCCTTTAGCAAACATACTGTATAAAAATTTAAAGAAACTTGAATTCGTCTTAAGCTCTTTTTCGAGAAAAACACCGCCCATAAAAGGCTTGAAAAATTGGTTGATGATCGTCTCTGAATAGCCGTAATCTTTCAGAAAAGAAATCGTAGTTTCGTCCGCTTGCCGATTTGAAATGTCCGGTTCCGCGGCATTCCGGGTATCTGAATTCAATTGCAGAATCTTCATTTTATCGAACAAATTTCCGACCGGCGAAAATAATGCCTGCGGTGCTGACCACACGTTCTTTAATGGATTCGGCATCACAAAAAAATCATTTCCTTTTCTGATTCTCGCTCCCGACGGCAAATACTTGAGCCGTAAATCATCATAATCCAACAGTTTTGCGGCTTCAGGATACGACGTTAAAAATACCTGAAAGCCTCTGTCGAGCTTAAAGCCTTTAACAATGTCTGTTCGCACACGACCACCAACGCCGTCAGACGCTTCCAAAATCAAGGCTTCGATTCCTTTGTCTTTGAGGTATTTTGCGCAGGTTAATCCCGCGATTCCTGCTCCGATTATCACAATCATATTGACTATTTTCCCAAATTTTCCAAGTAATCTTCCGCCGTTTCGATGTGCGAAATTCTTTTCTCATTCGCCATTTTATCAAACATTCGAACCAACATTCCAAGTCGCGGATTTGTGAGAAAAAACTCGCGATGTTTGTCGATAAAATTCCAAAAAAGTCCGTCCCAGATTTTCTGCCAATCACCTTTCGGAAAATCGCTCATTTTCGATAAATAATTGCTGCCGCTGATATAAGGTTTGGTCGCCATCAAACCGCCGTCGGCAAATTGGCTCATGCCGTAAACATTTGTAACCATTACCCAATCGTATGCGTCAATGAACAATTCCATAAACCATCGATAGACTTCATCGGGATCGAATTCGCACAAAAGCATAAAATTTCCGACAACCATCAGACGCTCGATGTGATGACAATAACCCGTTTCCAATACTTTTTTAATCACAATGTCGAGCGGTTCGATTCCTGTCTCACCCGTCCAGAAAGTTTCGGGAATTTTGCGTTCAAAGTTCCAAAAGTTCGTCGTCCGCTCTTTGCTTCCGGCGACCTCATAAACGCCGCGAATAAATTCTCGCCAGCCGATAATTTGCCGAATAAATCCTTCAAGCGAATTGAGCGGAATGTCATTTTCGCCGGCAAATTCGAGAGTTGTTTCGATAACTTCTTGCGGTGTAATCAGCCCGACATTCATCATCGGCGTGAGCAAACTATGATGGAGAATTCGTTCATTGGCGACAAGCGAATCTTCGTATTCACCGAATTCAATAAAACGATTTTCGAGAAATTGATTGAGCCAATTTCTGGTTTCCGCGTGAGTCGTGGGATAAAACGAATCACCTTTCATCTCGCCGTAATTGTGTTTGAAATTGGCTTTAACGTAATTCTCGGCTTCGTTGACAAATTCATTTTCGTTTGGAAATTCGACTTTCGGTGGAACTTTTCCTTTCGGATATTTCAAACGATTTTCCGTATCAAACGTCCATTTGCCGCCAACCGGTTTCAAATCCGAATCAATCAAGATTCGCTTTTCTTTGCGTTGCTTAGTGTAAAAATCGGTTTGAAAGTAGTGCTTTTTGCCCGCGAAATAATTCGACAATTCCTGCTTTGAATTTAGAAACATCGGTGTTTCGTATTCAACCAATCTCACGGTTTCGGCAAAACTTTTGATTCGTTTTTCCAGCCAATTGTCGGTAACATCGCAAAAATTAATATCTGTAAATTCCTTTTCAATCAAATAACGAATCAGGTTTCTAACATCGGAAAGCTGCCTGTTTGATTCGAGATAAGTTACTTTCAAACCTTTTTCCAGCAAAAAACTCTCGTAAAACTTCATCGACGCCCGATGGTATTTCAGCTTTTGGCGATGAAAATTGTAATGTTTGAAAAACAGAAATTCTTCGACCAAAAAGATTTCGGCATTTGGTAAAATTGCCGGATTTTCTTCAAATAATTGGTGCGGAAATATTATGGTCGCTATTTTCATTTTTTCCCCTTGTTCGCTCTGCATTTATCGCTGCAAAAATTCACTTCGTCCCAAACCTTTTCCCACTTTTTTCGCCACGCAAAAGGCTTTTCGCACGTTTGGCAAACTTTACGCGGCAAATTTTGCTTTTTAATGTTTTTCATTTTTGCCAGGCATAAACGCGGCCGTTTGAAAACGTGTCGATCGAAAAACGACACGCTCCCTGGCAGTGGCGTTTCTGCCATTTCTTTCAATCAAATTCCGGCAAATTATTTGTTTTTGCATACGGAAAAGACTTGAGTTTTTCAACTTTCTGATAAGTATCAAGCCCCGAAATACAAACGTCCGCGACCGCGTTCAAATCAACATTTCCATCATTGAGCAAAGTATGTTCAGGCAAAAAAAGATGCCGGATTTCGCCAATGATCAAGATTGTATTGTTGAGTTTAATTAAAATTTCATCGACAAATTGCAGACCGATCTTAATGCGACTTTCTTTGACGAAAGGTGCGGCGAAGTCTTCGAAAAATTCTTCGTTCAATCCGCATTTATCAAATTCCGAAACATCGCGGTCAAACTTTGCTGAAGTAAAATGTGCGTTTTCGACAAAACCTTCGTGAACGTGGTTGATCGTATAGACGCCGATTTGCTTGATATTTTCGTATGTATGTCGCGGCACCTCGTCTATCGGGCGCAAAACGAACCCCAAAAGCGGCGGATTTGCTCCGATATGCACAACGGAACTGAAAATTGCCAGGTTCGTAACGCCCGAATTAGAAATCGTGCCGATTAAATTGGCAGACTTATAGCCGCCGACGGAATTAATCAGGTTCGCACGCTTTCGTAAATCAAGTTTGTTCAGGTCTTCGCTTGTAAAATGTTTCATTTATTGCTTTTAATAATCCTTTCGCAACCTTTCCAAAACGCGAAAAAGGACGGAAAATATCCGCGAACCTCAGGAAACATCCAATCGCGGCCCTCTCGTGTTCCGGTATAATGTTGATTGGTTGGATGTTCTTTATAGTAAATTTCGGATAAACCATGTTCAGTTTTAAGATCGCCGAATTCACCTGTAAATACTTGTATTTGCTCAATGTTTTCGGCAAGTTTCAAAACAAAATCGATTGTTTTCGACGAAACGGGATATTTCTCAAAATGCGTCGGCTCAAACAGTAAAACGCGGTTCGCCTGAAGATCAGATTTCCAAAACGGGTCGAGGTTATAAAAATTATAAACCAAAGTCGGCCGCGAACTGTCAATTTTAAGTAGTCCTTTTTTTGGCAATTCGGTCGTCAAAAGCGGATTTTCGGTTTCGCGCAAAACTTCGGGAACCGCCAATTCGTCAAATTCGCTGTAATCAACATCGAGAAAGGTTTTGTGCTGACGGGTGGCGCAAAATTTGTTGATATTCTCCTGATTGGCGTAATATTTTTTACTGCTGAACGTGCCCGCCGTCCATTGCCAACTGAGCGCGTTGCTCGCCCAATCGGCATCAAGCAGATGAAAATACATCCATTTTGCCGGAACGCGCCAATGACTTTTTCCGATGTTGCACGCGGCCGCCGCGATATACATCCGCAGATGATTGTGAACGTAGCCCGTTTCGTATAAATCGCGGATGCCTTTGTCAATCGCTTCGATCCCGGTTTCGGCATCAAGCAAAGCCTTTGGCATCAGCGAATTTTCGACACCCTGCTGCGGTTGCTTCAAATCATCGTCCAATTCATCGCCCGTGGCAAGCCAGACATTTTGAAAATACTCGCGCCACGCGAGTTCCTGCGCGAATCTCTCGTATTCATAAAATTTATAACCTTTTTGCAAAACGGAATCCAAAATGTGTTTTGTCGAGATCACGCCGCGGCTGATATAAGGCGAAAGCCGTGTCACCGCGCCGTTCAGAAAGTTTCGCGTGCGGCCGTATTCGACCGGGTCTATTCCTTCGATCTGCCCCAGAATTTCTTCGATTTTTGTTGTCAACATAACTTTTATTGCGACGATTTTTCCTGAAATTCTTTCGGCGAAATGCCTGTGAATTTTTTGAAGGCGCGATTGAAAGTCGCTTTGGAATTGAAACCGCAATCGAATGCGATGCCGAGCAGATTTGCTCGCTCAGTGTCGCCGTTCCGCAGTTTGTTTTTTACTTCTTCGATGCGAAATTGATTGATGAAATCGTTGAAATTTTTCCCGAAACCATTGTTTATCGTATAAGATAGAACGGTCGAATTGACGCCTATCTGACGCGACAGATCAGATAAAGTCATATTCGGTTCAAGATATAGTCTGTCATTTTGCATCACATCTTGCAGTTTCGATTTGAGGTTTTCGAGTTCGTTCGCGGAAAGAAGCGTTTTGCGTTCTTCGATTTTTTCGCTTTCGCCTGCAGAAAATTCGAGTTCGATGGTTTTTGAGCGCAGATATCCGGCAATCGCCAGATAGTATGTCACGAGCCCGAGAATGAGTTCAAAATAGAAATATTGTATGTAGGAAAGTTTGAAAAGAAAACTGTTTGTAAAATCAAAAATCGCGCTTAATATAAAAACGAACGTGAAAATATATAGAAAATTCCGAAGCCAGTCGAACTTGATCTTTTCGGTATCTGAAAAATTTTCGTCCAGCCACGCACGATACTTACGATAGTGTTTGATCGTAAAAAATAGAAAAATCACATTCCATATAAATTCCGTTAAAAATACAAAAGTATCAACAAACGGAACATAGTACTTTTTATTAAACCATTCTTTGAATTCGAGATCTTGGGCAAAGAGAAAAAGACGAAACAGGGCGTAAAGCGCCATCGGAATAAAGAAAAACAAATCGCGGCGTTGAAATTTGCGTTTGGAATTGGTTATGTGAACGGCGTAAAACCAAATGCAGACAACATAACTGTAAGAAATAGTAAACGGAAAAAAAGTCAGCCATTGATTACGGTCATAAACATTCGCAAACCCGATAAACGGCGTGATGAGGCTCGAACAAAGCAAAAGTAAAAGCGCCGCGAGCCAGATATCCGCCGATTGTTTCTGTTTGAGATGCCGAAACAAGAGAAGTGCGGAAAAAATTACGCCTTGCAGAATAGCGACGAAAATAATAATGCTTCGCGGATTAAAGAAATCCAACGGCAAGCCTTCGATAAAGAGAAAATTTAATGGCACAAACAGGGCTTTACTCATTTTCGCTTTTCGGCGGAAGCAAATCACTGACTTTTATTTCAACATCGGGAAAGGCGACGAGATTAAAACTCTCGGTTTCAGTGTAGGTTTTTTTGAAACGATAGCCGTCGGCGGAAGGTTCACGATAATCTTCTATTTCGTCCGTATTCAAATTGAGCAAAAGATACTGGCGAATACCGTTTTGTGCGTAGTTGATGGCTTTTCGACGGTCTTTTTCAATCGAACTGTCGGCAATCTCCATCACCAAATAAATATCTTTCGGCGTTGGATGGCTCAACACATATTTTGACAAAGGTGCTTCTGCCAAAACAATATCAGGCTCAGGTTCAGAAAGATCGCTGAGCCGAATCGGGTCTTGTGATTGTGTAATTATGCTTCTGCCGAATTTTTCCTGAAATAAAGTGGTTGCCAGATAAGTTGAATTTCTATGTTTTATACCTTTTGGACTCATTTTTATCAATATTCCGTCCCATAATTCGATTTTTTCGTCCTCATCAAAAATGCCGTGTTCGATCATTTTTTCGTAATCTTCGACGCGCAGACGATAAAAATTGATCTCGTTACCAACCGGTTGCGGAACAGAACGTGTTTCTTTTTGTTCGAAAACTGCTGACATAACTTTTTCACCTTTCGATAAATTTGATTTTACCAAAGATCTTTTTATTTTGAAAAAATCTAACCGCCGATAAAACTCATTGACCGCGAAGCAGATGCAAATTGGGCGTCGTTAATGTAATGGCGCGGTTCTTTTTGGAAAACTACTGCGCGGATAAATTCGACAATTTCCGCCCGACTTGCGCCGCCTCGTAATTGGTCTCGCAAATTATGTTCGGTTGTCGAAAAGAGACAAGTTCTGATTTGACCGTCAGCCGTTAGCCGAATTCGCGAACACGCGCCGCAAAACATTTCAGTGACCGGCGCGATAATTCCGATCTCGCCGGGCGCGCCGTCCGCAAATGAATATTTCCAGGCCGTTTCGGTGCCGCGCGACGTTTCTTTTAACTCTAACGGAAACGTTTCGCTGATCTTTTTATAAACTTCCCTTCCCGACACGACCAAACTTTTGTCCCATTCGTGCGCCGAATCAAGCGGCATATATTCGATAAAACGCATCGAAAGCGCATTGCGGCGCGCAAATCCGGCCAAATCAACGATTTCGTCATCGTTCCAGCCGCGCACGACGACCGCGTTGATGCGGACCGGCTGCAAATCCGCACGTTTCGCGGCTTCGATCGCAGCTAAAACCTCTTCGAGCCGATCAACGCCGGTAATGCGTTGGAATTTGTCTTTTTTCAGGGAATCAAGCGAAATTGTGACGCGGTCAAGTCCCGCTTTTTTGAGGTTTTGGGCGCGTTTTTCGAGCGTAAATCCATTGGTCGTTAAAGCAATATCTTTCAATTTGGGATTTCGGATTTCGGATTTCGGATCTTCGTCCGCGACGGATTCGGTTGGACTTGGAACTTGGAACTTGAAACTTGGAACTTTCAGAAGCGCAAGCTTTTCAACCAGACTTTCGACATCTTTTCTGAGCAGCGGTTCGCCGCCGGTCAGTCGGATCTTCTCGATACCTAAACTGACGAAAATCTCGCAAATTTCGGCAATTTCTTCAAAAGTGAGAATTGTTTCCTTGCGCGCCATTGGCGGTTCACCGTTCGGCAAACAATAAAAGCAGCGAAAATTACAGCGGTCGGTCAGACTGACGCGTAAATCACGAATAATTCTGCCGTATGAATCTTTCAAAAACATTAAGTAAATAATACGACGCGAAGGCTTAAAACAGAAGAGGCGAAAGGGAGAAAAGGAGAAAAGGAGCCGAGGCGACGAAGCGACGAAGCGACGAAGCGACGAAGAATTCTGTGAAATCGCTCGTCCGTCTCCTCGTCTCCCCGTCTCCTCGTCTCCTCGTCTTCTTCAACGGTAGGCTTCGGCGATCTGCCGTAGCTGCTGAAGTGTTTTTTCTTTTTCGACGAATCCCAAACGGGCGATGATCGTCCGAAGTTCGGCGATCAGATTATTAAATTCAGCGCGGTCGGTAACATCCGTCGGGCCGTTGTAAATCTGTTTTTGCTGTGAATCGGCGACGATCGGCGACAGATAATCGGTGACATTTTGCAAGGCTTGCGCCGCATTGCTGCCGTTTGGATGCAGATTCAGATATTCGCCGAAACGCATCCGCATATCGAAAAGATAGCAATTGACATAACCTTCGCATTCGCCCGGCAGCGGATTCGTCGCGGCTTCCCACGCGATCGTGTCAGAAACTGCCGATTTCTTATATTTATTGTGTAAATCCCAAAATTGATTGGAAACAACAAGCCACGCGCCCGCCGGTTCGCTGTACACGATCTCATTTTCCTGCGCTTTAATAAATTCGTTATAAGGCGCCGTTTCCTTTTTATCAAACGGAATATTCTTCAACGCCGCGCGCAAAACCAACAGACGCTTTAATTCAAGCTCCGCCGATTTGTCGGAAACATCGAGATCCTTGTCAACTTTTGATAAAAACTCGAAAATTTCTGCGGCGGACGCGAAATCCATTTGCGGTTTATAGTTTCTTTCGACGATCTGATGGTAAATTTCGGTTTTCCCCGAAGCGT
>JANLTD010000227.1:0-3400 GCA_031362765.1 Acidobacteriota bacterium
TTTTTACAATAAATTTATCGGGTCAATTTCGACGTTTACAATCCACAAATCTTGGCAAAAACTCAAGAATCAATTAACATTAAAAGTTATGAGCCAAGTTAATTTAGCCGAAACAAAAAGACTTTATACTGTTGAAGAATATCTTGCTTTTGAGCGCGCCGCTGATGAAAAACATGAATACATTGACGGCATAATCGTGCCTTTACACGAACAGCGGGAAATTACGGCTATGGCAGGTGCCAGCCGTCGTCATAATTTGATTAGCGGAAATTTCTTCGGCGAGATTCGTAATCAGCTTAAAGGAAAAAGCTGTGAAATTTATGCTAACGATATGCGCGTTCGGATGAAAGCGAATCGCTATGGCTATCCTGATGTCGTGGTCGTTTGCAGTGAACCGGAATTTGCCGATGATGAGTTTGATGTTTTGCTCAACCCGACTATTATTGTTGAAGTTTTGTCAACTTCGACGCGCTTTCGTGACAAAACCGAAAAACTCGAAACCTATCGGAAAATTGAAAATCTGAAAGAATGTCTTTTGATTGAACAAGATAAAATATTCGTCGAGCATTTTATCAAACAAACACCGAATCAATGGCTCTTGCGAATTTATGAAACGGCGGACGAAACGGTAATTCTCGAATCAATCGGCTGTGAAATTAAGGTCGCGGAAATCTATTTGCAAGTTAAGTTTGAAAGCGTTTCACAATAAATTTATCGGGTCAATCTCGACATTGACGATCCGCAAATCGCAAAACTTCTCCTGTGCGTTGTGAAGCGCGAAATCGAGCGTTTCGCGCAGTTTTGTGCGGTTTGTTGCTTTGACTAAAATCTGCAGACGGAATTCATTTTTCAATCTTGCCAAAGGCGCGGGCGCGACGCCTAAGACACGGCACATATTTTCTTTATTGGCTTTTTGCAGACAATCTTTCAAGATCTGCGCGTTATCAAAAGCGTAATTGTAATTTGAGTGTTTGATCATGATCGAAGCCAGCGCGACAAATGGCGGATAAGCCAATTTACGGCGAAATTCGATCTCTTCAGCGTAAAACGCGTCGTAATCCTGCGTCTGCGCGTGTTTGAGCGCGTAATGTTCGGGATAATATGTCTGGATCAAAACTTTTCCCTGCAAACTGCCGCGGCCGGCGCGACCGGCAACCTGCGTTAGAAGTTGAAAAGTGCGTTCGGCGGAACGAAAATCCGGTAGCGCAAGGCCGGCATCAACCGAAATCACGCCGACGAGCGTGACGTTGTGAAAATCGTGTCCTTTGGCGAGCATCTGCGTACCGACGAGCATATCTATCTCGCCGGCGCTGAATTTTTCGAGCACATTTTCCATCTCTTTGCGGCGCGAGGTCGTGTCGCGGTCAACTCTTGCAATGCGCAGATGTGAAAATTTTCGCTGCAGCATATCTTCGATCTGTTCGGTGCCTTCGCCCATAAAGTATAGAAAATGGCTTTTGCACTGCGGGCAATTATGCGGAACTTTTTCGCGGTGGTTGCAGTAATGGCAGATCAGACGCGATTCGCGGCGATGAAAGGTCAGCGTAATATCGCAATTGCGGCAGCGGATCGTTTCGCCGCAGCTTCGGCACAAAACGAACTGCGAAAATCCGCGCCGATTAAGCAAGATTATTGATTGTTCGCCTTTCAAATGCGTTTCTTCGATCGCTTCAATGAGGTTGTTTGAAAAACTTATATCCTTTCCGTTTGACTTAAAAACCTGGCGCATATCAACGATCTCAGCCTTTGCGAGCGGACGATTGCCGATGCGGTTCGGAAGACGCAAATATTCGTATTTGCCGGTCTGCGAATTGTGAAAGGTTTCAAGCGCGGGCGTCGCCGAACCGAGAACGACCGTTGCGCCGGCAAAATTGGCGCGGACGACCGCGACATCGCGTCCGTTGTAAAATGGCGATTCGTGCTGCCGATACGAACCGTCGTGTTCTTCGTCAACGATCAGTAAACCCAAATTCTGCAACGGCGCGAAAACTGCCGAACGTGTACCGATCACGATTCGCGCCGCGCCGCGCCTGATCCGGCGCCATTCGTCAAAACGCTCGCCGGTCGAAAGATTTGAATGCAGGATCGCGACTTCATTTCCGAAAACGGCGCGTAAACGTCTTGAAAAAACCGGTGTCAGGGCGATTTCAGGCACGAGCATCATCGAAGATCTGCCGTCGTCAAGCGCGTGTTTCATCGCCCGAATATAGATTTCCGTTTTGCCGCTTCCGGTCACGCCGTGAAGCAGGAACGCTTTGTATTTGGCGGTTTTCAGCGCATTTTCAATTTCAAATAAAACGGATTCTTGTTCTCCGGTTAAGGTCAGGTCCAAAATGTCCGGAATCTTCGCGTCTCTTAAAGGGTCGCGCAAAACTTCCTGCACGAAGATCTCCAAAATCCCGTGTTTTGCCAGGGTATTGATCGAAGACGCGCCGACATCAGCGATTTCGATCAATTCAGTGAAGAGCATTTCGCCGTCAAATTTCAAGAGCGTTTCAATGATTTTCGTCTGGGTTTGAGTTAATGGTTTGTCATTGATCTGTTGGCGTTCCCGCGCGAGCAAACGAATTGCTTTGCGACGTTTTGGTTTGACCTGCGCGGTCAGGGTTCGGTGAAAGGTTTTGACCCAGCCGCTTTTGACGAGTTCGCGAACAGCGCGTTGCGCGGGGCTTGCCCCGAATTGATTCGATAATTCGCGCGCCGGAATTTCTCCGCTTTCCGCCAAATATTTAAGAACTTGTGTTTTGATGGTTTTCGCGGTCGTTACTCTTAGAAGCTCGTCGCGCCCGTTGGAAGTGATCGAAACAATTTGCTCGACGCTTGAATTGATTCCGGCGGGCAGCGATGCTTTCAAGACTTCGCCCCAGCTGGATGCGTAATAGTCCGCCGTCCATTGTGTCAGTTTTAATATTTCTTCAGTGATCAGCGGTTCTTCGTCAATCAATTCAATCGCGTCTTTGATCGCGTTTTCGTCAAATTCGATGTCATCGCTAAGGCGCGTATGCAGCGCGACAGCATAACCTGTCAGCTGACGTTTACCAAACGGAACAAGAAGACGAGCGCCGGTTTTGATGTTGTCTCGCCAACCGACCGGCAAACGATAGGTAAAAGTCCGGCGAAGCGGCAAGGGAAGCGCGACGTCAACAAAGAAGGATGAGCGGTCAGGGATGAGGGATGAAAAAGAATGATTCTCAACGGATTCTTCAATCATCCCTTTCTCTTAACCGACTATTTTTTTTCAGTAAATTCATCCCTTATCACTCATCCGTCATCCATTTCTGCTAAAATCATAACCTATTGGAACTTTTTAAGAAAACAATTGTCTAACAAATCGGACGTATATATTACAAAACGGAGAAAGATCAGCAACGTGAATAAAAATTTTCTGACCGCATTTTTA